>NZ_LVYY01000007.1:0-201651 GCF_001909085.1 Paenibacillus sp. P32E
TATTACAGGAAGTCATATTCTTGGCGACAAAGCCTATGGCTCAGAAGGGATTCGGAATTGGATTACAGCTAAGCAGGCATCCTACACTATCCCGCCTAAAGCGAATAGTCAAAACCCATGGAAAGTCGATTGGTATCGGTACAAAGAGCGACACTTAGTGGAGTGCTTTTTCAATAAAATCAAACATTTTCGCCGTGTGGCTACTCGTTACGACAAATTGGCCAAGTCATTCTTGGCGTTTGTATACGTAGCAGCCATTTTCAAATTGACTCAATGAAAAGTTTTCAGACACGACCTAGTCATTGCACTTGATAAAAACACAAAAAAAGAAATCGCTCTGGAGCGATTTCTTATCAGTCCCGAAATGACTTAATGAAAAAAGACCGCCAGCGCATTCTCCTGGCAGTCTTTCTTCCCCTACAAAGTAGTATGCTTCTCTTCATATTCGCTGGACAAAACCTTAAGCGATTTGATTTTACCATGGGGATGCTGTTCTTGCTTTCGTGACTTCCAGGCAGCTTCTTTCCTTCTCATCTGGTGAGCCATACAAGAATCCTCCTCGGGAAACTGAGATGTATACTACATCCTTATGATGTCGTTCCCAGGCTGCGTTCATTCATTTACTGCGCTCCAACTATTGGATGCGGAATATAAAGTTCTTCAAGGAATGAAACTTCTTCCGTGGATAATTTCACCGACAGAGCACCTGCTGCATCTTCGAGTTGCGATAGCTTCGTCGCGCCGATAATAGGAGCAGCTACAGATTCTTTCTGCAGCAGCCAGGCTAGAGCAATATGAATGCGGGGTACACCGTGTTTTTCTGCAAGTGACGCCACACGTTCAATGATCAGACGGTCTGCAGCTGCACTCGAATCGTATTTGGCTTTTTGAATGAGATCGGTTTCGGATCTATGGGTGCTTTCCGACCAATCGCGGATCAGTCTTCCTGATGCCAGTGGACTATAAGGTGTCACAGCAATTTTGTAGTCCTTGCAGAGCGGCATCATCTCCCTTTCCTCTTCCCGGTAAATGAGATTAAGGTGATTTTGCATGGATACAAAACGAGTCCAGCCATTATTCTCCGCTACATGTAACGCCTTTTGAAATTGCCATGCGAACATGGCAGAAGCGCCGATATATCTGGCCTTCCCGGACTTCACTACATCGTGCATGGCTTCCATAGTTTCTTCGATTGGCGTATGGTAATCCCAGCGGTGAATGATGTAGAGATCTACATAATCAGTCCCTAGCCGCTTCAAGCTTTTGTCGATTTCGCTCATAATAGCCTTACGGGACAGCCCCGAACCATTTGGACCTTGATGCATGCGTCCCCAAACCTTTGTGGCGAGAACAATTTCATCCCGGTTCGCATAATCCTTTAGAGCCCGTCCAATAATCTCCTCACTGGTTCCATTCGCATAGACATTCGCTGTATCAAAAAAGTTAATCCCGAGCTCAAGAGCTCTTTTTATGATAGGGCGGCTGTTATCCTCATCAAGTACCCATTGATGCCCTCCCGGCAGTACACTTCCAAAGCTCATACACCCCAGACAAATCCGCGATACGTCCATTCCTGTATGGCCAAATTTGATATATTCCACAGGTCCAACCTCCTCTTTCCTACAATTCATCAAACCATGCATCATCGACGGCTTCGAACCAATCCGTGGTTCCTGGGGTCATAGCCAGGTGCACAAACCAGCTGTCCTTTGTCGCACCATGCCAATGCTTCACGTTAGGCGGAATATTGACCACATCACCAGTTGTGAGTGAACGGGCGGGTTTGCCTTCTTCCTGATACCAGCCATTGCCGCCTGTAACTAACAGAACCTGTCCAACCTGATGAGCATGCCAGTTATTGCGGGCCCCTGGAGCAAAGGTTACATTGCCGATCACGGTATTCAGAGGCGCTGGATCTGTAAACACCATTTGCAGATAAGCGTCACCTGTAAAATATGCTTGTACCTTCTCTCCTAACGGGAAAATGGTACTATTGCTGAGTTGTTCATTTTTCATTATTATGTCCTTCTTTCTGTTCATAGATGAAATCATGTTCAGCCTCATTTTTATGATGAATGGATACTTTAATGTGTACACGTCTATTATAAAGATATTAAAGACCTTGCCTATTGTTAATACCCTGCGATTTGTTCATTAATGAACGGAATGCTAGAAATTGATCATTATAAAATAATATACACACCTGTCTATCACTCGCTAAGGTATGCACGAATTACAATATCTTGATCATGATTGCCGAAACCGGCCCCATAGAGCGTCAATCCGCCTACATTTACAGAATCCTCTTCAACCGCGAAACGAAGGGTCCAGAATTGTTCCTTTAGCTTGATATCATCAACAGTTACGTCCGACATCCACTCTCCATCTATAAACGTACCTGAAGCGTCAATGCGGATCGTCTTCAATAGTCCGTATTGATTCACATTTCGATGCCACCATTTCGGCGTATATATTCCCCTGGCAGCTCTTCCGAAGTCTGCCGGGCTTGTCCATATTCCAAGTGCGACACCGTTAAACGTGAACCGGATGTCCGAAGGCCAATAATCTCGCAGGCCCGGCGCTTCCGAAGCCATTTCCACTGAAATCTCGATAGCCTCTGGCGTTTGATCAGGAAGCAGATAGTTAGGTGTTTTATACTCTACATAGCCCCTTCCGAACCACAAAATGGCAGCATGAACCCGCTCGGGGTCGAGAAAATAGCGCGGATCGTCCCAAACACCGATTTCTTTCTCGTGCGTGCCAAGTCCGCAAGTAGGATGAACTTCAAATGCGGTATAATGACCGACTGAAATGGTTTGTTCTCTGCTCTTCGTAGCCCGGCTGGCGAAAGGCAGCTCGATCTCAATGTTTTTTTGTGTGAGGAAGCATATTTTGTGCGTCCCTCCGTTTAGACGGACCCTGCGGCTCCCGATTAATCCGGCTTGCTCGAGTTTCCTTATGTGCATGGTAACGATGGAGGGGCTAAGTTCAAGCATAGCCGCAATATCTTTTACATTCATTTCGTTATCGGCAATCAAGCCCATAATCCGCCACCGCACTTCGCTTGCCAGCGCTTCATATAGCGCCATGAATTTCGGTTCCCCGTTCGCTTTTAACATGAACAATCTCCTGACGTTACATATTGAAATCATATATATATTAATTTAATAAATTTACTACCAACCTTCAACCCTCCTCCATTGAAAGTTTATATCGAATGGTGTTTAATTTTCTTAGCAGCAAGGCAAGCTGAATTCTTACATATATGAATTTATAATGAGGAGGATATAATGAAATACAATAATCCGGTCATCAAAGGGTTTTACCCTGACCCCAGCGTATGCAAAGTGGAAAATACCTATTATCTGGTATGCAGTTCCTTTCAATATTTCCCCGGTGTTCCGATTTTTAAGAGCCAAGACCTGATAAATTGGACCCCCATCGGACATTGCTTAACCCGGACAAGCCAGGTTCAGCTGGATAGTGTAAGCAGCTCCGGAGGTGTCTTTGCGCCAACCCTGCGTTACCATCAAGGCCGATTCTACATGACGACCACAAATGATACTACACGTCAGAACTTTTATGTCTGGACCGATGATATTTATGGCGAATGGTCTGAACCTATCATTGTTGATCAAGGGGGAATCGATCCGGATTTATATTTTGAAGACGGAAAAACGTATTTCATGAGCAATGGCACAGATGATGATGGAGTTGCCGGTATTGTCCAGTGTGAAATTGATATTGAATCCGGCCGTAAGCTGTCTCCAAGCCGTTCAGTCTGGCAAGGTACAGGGGGACGCTATCTGGAAAGCCCTCATCTATACAAAATAAATGGACGGTACTATCTGATGGCAGCTGAAGGCGGAACCGAATATGGCCATATGGTCACTTATGCGCGGGGAGATTCACCTTCCGGCCCGTTTGAGGCCTATAGGAACAACCCTGTTTTGACCAATAGGAATTTAGGCGGTTACGAGCTTCAAGGCGTTGGCCACGGTGATCTGATCCAAAACCACGAAGGGAATTGGTGGCTGTTGCATCTGGGATTCCGTCAGACGGGTCTGTATCTTACTTATCACCACTTGGGACGTGAAGTATTCCTGACCCCGGTTACTTTTGGCGAGGATGGATGGTTTACGGCAGGTCATAAGGGTACCACTCTATTAAGTTTCGAAACCGATCGTATCGCGGATACCATCCTTCAACAGGAGAAACAGCTCTTCACGTTCGAGAACACCGATTGGAATCTGGACTGGTGTTATCTCCGGCATCCGGATGCAGAGCATTATGTGTTGGAATCCGATAAGATTAAGCTTAAGGGGACCAGTGTTACGCTTGATGTTCCGGCATCTCCGACCTTTATAGGCATTCGTCAAAAAGACTTCAACGCGGTTATTTCATGCGATATCAGCCTAACCGGTGGCGAAGCTGGCATTACAGTCTATATGGACGAAAACCACCATTATGATCTGGCACTGCGCGGACATCAAGATGGATACGAGGTCATTGAACGACTGAATATCGGTGATATTAAATCCATTGAAAGAGCTATAAATATGGACCAAAATAATCAGGCTACATTGGTTATCAAGTCTACTCCTACTCATTATCACTTCTACGCTCAAGTCAATGGGACAGAAACCCAACTTGGAGCTGCGCAAACGAGATACCTTTCCTCAGAAGTAGCAGGAGGATTTACAGGTGTACTAATCGGCTTGTATGCAGTTGGAGAAAAACCTGATTCCCACGCTGTTTTCACACGATTTAGCTGTGAGTATTTTAAATGAAATAAACAAAAAGGCATCCGCCATGAGAGCGGATGCTTTGCTTACAATAGGAATTACTCGCTTCTCCAGTTCACCCTTCCACCACATCTGCTCGCAGATCCGTAGCCACTTCAATCATTTTGGGAACAATAGCTTCGTTTGAAATAGCTACATACAAATCCCCCATATACAGCCGAAAAGGAATCTCCATATCCCCAAGTTTCCACATAAAAAAATCACCATCGATGGACATGATACTATCTGCTCCTTGAATGGTAAGAACCTGCGAGTATGAAAAGTCAGGTGAGGATGCAAAGTATTGTTTGCACTCTTCCAAAGTGATGCTTTGCTCCGCATTGTTATCTTGCATGGATCGGGTTATACGAAAACGCTGATTCATTAATCTGCCTCCTCTTCTACAAAGCCATATTTTCTCACTTTCTAAGCCCACTGTCAAAACCATGCTTGTCCACGCTTGTCAGAAAGTCCATCGAAGCACCTCCTTCATCTCATCAATCCAGAATGCCGCAAATCGCTTTCAGTTCAATAGTTACCGAAATGCATACGGTGCATAACGCCGAAGCCGATCAATCCAATGTTCAACATAGGCTGGCTTCCTCCTACACCATTCATTACGCACCGTTCCAGGCTGTCCCGCCCCGCAAATTTCCGGGGAGAAGGCTGGACATGGAAAAGTTTCCTGCAGCAGCTTGGATTACGCTGTCATCGCGGATCGTCTGGGGATAAGCGAGGATTATAAGCTGAAATCTCGGTCTCCGATAGACAAAAAAAGCACATAGCATCGGCTATGCACTTTCTTAAATTCCACTTACGTTTAATCCCGATATAAAAATGTCCGGGTCCGCTCCAGCTGCGGGTTGCCGAAGATTTCCTCCGGTGTGCCCGATTCAGCGATTTCCCCGTTGTCCATAAAGAATACACGGTCTGCCACATCTCGGGCAAAGTTCATCTCATGTGTGACGATGATCATCGTCATGTTCTCCTCCGCAAGCTGGCGGATGACACGCAGCACCTCGCCGGTCAGTTCGGGATCAAGCGCCGACGTCGGCTCGTCAAACAGCAGAATGTCCGGGTTGAGCATAAGTGCTCTGGCGATAGCCACCCGCTGCTTCTGCCCGCCTGACAGCATGGAGGGGTATACCTCTGCTTTATCAGCAAGACCTACCTTGGAGAGCAGTTCCCGGCTTTTAGCGGTTATATCCTGAGTGTTCTCCCGTTTCAGCGTTCTCGGCGCAAGTTCCAGGTTTCCCCGTACAGTGAGGTGAGGGAAAAGATTAAAGTGCTGAAACACCATGCCCATAGCTGCGGTAATCCCCCTAATGTCCGCACCACTAGCGTATTTACCGTTCTCCACGAGCGGCTTACCTTGAATAAAAATGCTCCCGCCGGTAACCTCTTCCAGATGCACAAGACTGCGGAGCATGGTGCTTTTTCCGGAGCCGGAAGGCCCGATCACCGCCACTACTTCTCCGGGTTTAACGTCAAAGGTAATCTTTTTCAGCACATCGAGGCTGCCGAAAGATTTCTGCAATTGTTTTACTTCAATCATACTACTCATAGCCAAACAGCCCTTCTACTCATATTTGAAACGTTTCTCCAGACCCTTGAAGAACAGCGTAAGCACCAGTGTCATCAGCAAATAAATTACGCCCGCTACTACAAATGGGGTCACTGTAAAATCGCGGTTCACCGCCGTTTTTGCAAAATTCAACAGCTCCGGTACGGCTACTGCATATAGCAAGGCAGTATCCTTGATCAGGGTAATCGACTCGTTGGCTACCGCCGGCAGTGCCACCCGGAACATTTGGGCGAGAATCACCTTGCGCAGGGTCTGCCATTTGCTGAGTCCGAGCACCTTGGCTGCCTCATGTTGCCCCTTGTCAATCGACAGCATCCCGCCACGGAAAATCTCGGCAAAATACGCACCATAATTGAGGATAAACCCAAGGCTGGCTGCGACGAAACGGTCCATGACCAGATACTGCCCAATCACGGGAATCTGCGGCAGGCCGAAGCAGAAGAACAGCAGTTGCAGCAACAGTGGTGTTCCACGCATGACGTAGATATAAGTGTGTGCGATCCAGGCCAGCGGCTTGAGGGCACTTTTGGCCATCAGAGTAACAATCATTCCGAGTGGAATGGACAGCAGGATCACAATCAGGAACAGCAAGACTGTCGTCCGCGCTCCCTCCAGCATCGGCCCGGAAATCTTAATAATATAGTCAATATTCATGTCTTTCACCCGACTCCTAAAGGAAACAATCTATTTAAGTACTTTATTTTCTCCAAACCACTTCGTTGAGATTTTAGCAGCCGTTCCGTCACTGTTCAATTCATCCAGAGCCTTCTGCAGCTCAGTCAGCAGTGCTTCATTGCCTTTCTTAATGCCGATGCCATATTGCTCAGGAGCAAGGGATTCATCCAGCAGCTTGTAAGTGTCCGGTTCCTTGGACATATAATATCTTGCCACCACTTCATCAATGACCACTCCATCCAGGCGTCCCGACTTCAGGTCCGTCAGGGCAAGTACATTATCCGTGAACTCGGAAACACTAGAAAGCTTGGCCTTGATAGGGCTGGCCTCCAGGGCATCCGCAGCCGACGAAAGGCTCTGCAGTCCGACTTCTTTTCCGGCCAGATCATCCAGCTTCGACAGCGTTGAATCCGCCAGTACGACTACAACCTGGCTGTTCTCCAGATAAGGCTTGGTAAATAAGACCTTCTCCTTACGCTCGTCTGTTATGGTGTACCCGTTCCAAATCATATCAATGCGTCCACTGTTCAGCTCCGATTCCTTGGCTGACCAGTCTATTGGCTGGAAGGTAACCTCTTTGCCCATTTTCTCAGCTGCCGCTTTCGCATAATCAATATCAAAACCGACAATTTCATTGTTATCATCTCTGAAGCCCATCGGTGCAAACTTATCATCTATACCGATCACCAGCTTGCCATCCTTACTGCCTGAACTGGAGCAGCCCGCTATCACAGTAATAGCCATTACAACTAATAATACCAATATTCCTCTTCTCTTCATCTCACAAATCCCCCTAGTAGATAACACATTGGATCATGTGCTTTAGTTCGTTAACACGTTATCAGTTTATCATGATAACATATCATATGAGCTGAGTCGATAGAGAAGAGAAACACTTCTGTGTCAATATAAATCCGCAACCCACTGCTCCGGATATCCGGATGCTGCTAGTGATGAATATGGTTTCCCACAATTTAGGAAGACTCATATTGACATAGAGAGAAGCAGAGAAGCCCCCCGGCTATGCCTGGAGGGCTTCTCTGCTATTCTTTAGTTATTAATGAACCTGCTGGAATTCAACACATCGACCGGAAATATTCCACAACCACCTCACGGAATTCCAGAGCAGCCTGCGAAATGTAGCGGCTTTTGTGCCATAATAAAGCGATTTCTCTTACCATTTCGTGATCCTCCACTTGAATATAGTGGATGTCTTCCCGTGAGTTCCGTGCACTGTTTGGCATGAAGGCAATACCGATTTCCGCTTCCACAAGAGCACTTAACCTTGCAGGTTCATCTCCCTCATATACATATTGGGGTACAAATCCAGCAGATTCGCAAACCGCGTCAACTCTATCGCGAGTCCCGTAGCCTCTCTTTACACCGACAAACCACTCATCCCTTAGTTCTATCAAAGATACCTTTTTTCGATTTGCTAGGTGATGCCCCTTAGGTACAGCGACAACGATCGGGTCCATGTATACAATTTGACATTCAATATCATCCCCTTGTACCGGAGGTGAAGACAAGCATACATCTACCGCTCCACTAAGAAGAAGTGCGACCATTTCCTGCGTGGCAAGCATTTGAACATGAAAGTGAACAGAAGGCCTCTTTTTCCGAAACTCCCGAAGGATATTGGGCAGCGTACTTGCGGCGGTCACCGCCAGTTCCAGGGTCCTATGTTCCAGGTTGGCCAGATCCTTAATCTCCTGCTTGCCCTGTTCCAATTCAAACAAAGCCCGTTCTGCACGGCAGAGAAATCTGCTTCCGAACTCATTCAACCGCAGTCTTCTTCCCGTCCGGTCAAATAAGGGAGCCCCCAAATCGTCCTCCAGACGGGCAATCGTTTTGCTCAAAGAGGATTGAGTAACGTGCAGACTTCGTGCAGCTTCAGTAACATGCTCCAATCGAGCTACGGTTATAAAATATTGCAATTGAAGAAGTTCCATCTCTCAGCCTCCATTCATTCCCTTGGGTCAATGAAATCATAACATGAAATGCGTTGGAGTAAATACATAAAGTCAAGTAAGATAGGTTTAAAACAATACGGGGAGGAACGCACATATGAATTCACGTAGCTGGTGGTTAATGATTTCCGTGGGATTGGGTATTCTCTTGAATCCACTTAACTCTTCGATGGTTTCGGTTGCGATTCCACGGCTGCAACAGGTGTTTCAGCTCGATTTCACACAGGTTTCTTGGGTTATTTTTTCTTTTTACATAGCGAGTGCTGTTGCACAACCTGTCATGGGAAAAGCCAGTGATTTATTCGGCCGCAGAAAAATATTCCTTACCGGGTTATGTGTTGCCTTCGCTGCCTCATTCTTAGCTCCACTGTCGCCTAGCTTTGGGTGGCTTATCGTGTTCCGTATCGTGCAATCCATTGGAACAAGTATGATGGTTGCCGTTGGAATGGCCATTGTGCGAGTTCATATCACAGAGAAGCAAGCGACGGCATTATCTGTTTTATCCATATTCCTATCTGGAGCAGCAGCTATTGGACCCTTTATTGGCGGGGTAATCATTCATTGGTGGGATTGGCATGCTATCTTTTTCGTCAATATTCCGTTTGTGGCGGTGAGCTTTCTAATGGCCTGGAGGACAATCCCTAAGGACGATCCGCGAGCAGCCATCGCAAGCAACATGTCTTTTCGGAATTGGGCACAGATGATTGATGTAACAGGTATCCTGCTTTTCACAACAGGTCTGGTTGCACTACTCGTTGGATTACTGTCGGCAAAATCATCCGGGCATATCTCATGGCTAACGGTTACTGTCGGACTGATTGGCCTCATATTCATTTGGGCTTTCGTCCGGCACGAGCTGCAAACGACCTCACCTTTTATTCCCTTACGTACATTTGCACACTATCCTGCAATGACTTGGGTCAATATTGAATTCATGCTTGTCAATGTATTGTATTATTCGGTATTTTTCGGGCTTCCTTCCTATTTGCAAATGGTACGTCATGTCAGTGAATTCCATACAGGGATTCTGATGTTAACCTTAGGATTGTGCTCACTAGTGGTTTCTCCGCTGGCAGGACGTTGGATCGATCAATCGGGGGCAGGTCCGGCACTCTTGGTGTCCGCCATATTAATGACGTTGGGGTCCGTTTGGATCGTGTCATTGAATCAACATTCACCAGTGATCAGTGTGTGTGTGGCTCTAGCTGTTTTCGGAATAAGTAATGGGCTTAATAATGTCGGTATGCAAGCAGCCCTGTTCAAAAGCTCACCGAAAGAAATAATCGGAGTAGCGTCCGGTTTGTTCAATACATCCAGATACCTTGGAACGATTCTCTCCTCATTGTTGATAGGGATTGTAATGGGCGGAAAGTTCAGCTTCGGGGGATTCCGGGTGCTTGGGCTGATCCTCACGGGCGTTGCCTTGTCCTTGGTTGTCATGAGCCTGCGTCGCCGGAGGTCAGGGCAAATGCAAGAGTAGGATACACTTATATGATATTAAGCCCTTAACATTAATTCTCCAGTATGGAGTTTTGGAGGCTTTTGGGGAGGGTTTTAACCACTAAAAGATAAGAGTGGTCGATCATAGCAAATAGATCAGGCTCGGGTACGGAACCATCGAGGGTTATTGAATTCCAGTGTTTTTTGTTCATATGGTAACCTGGACGAACGTTTTCATACTGCTCTCTTAGATTATCCGCAATTACAGGATCACATTTCAGGTTGATAATGGTGTGCTTCTCAATATTCTCAAAAATCAGAGCGAACATTTTGTCTTGAATTTTAATCACCAGGGGTTCAGGTCCGAAGGGGTACTCCTGGGTTGCCCCTTTTTTCTGCAAACAGTATTCTATTATATTCGTTTTCATTGTGCTCTTCATCTGAACAACTCTCCTCTACCGAACTTGTGTATTCTATTATAACCGATCCCAAAAAACATACCCAACTATAACAAAACGAGCCTTTCCTCAAGAAGAAAGACTCGCGATGTATTCGTTATTCCAGCCCGTGCCGGCTCCTCTGCCGGTTGTGGAAGGTTACAATGTCCCGTATCCCCGCCTGCTTCAGAAGTTCGAGCTGCTGATCCGTATAGCCGCCAAGATCTTCAGGAAAATGAGCATCGGTGGAGGTCGTGAAAAGCACGCCTTTGGCCGCCAATACCGCCAGGAAAGCCGGGCTCGGGCACATTTCCTGAATCGGATAACGGTACACCATACCTGCGTTAATCTCTGTGGCTGTATCATATGCAATCAGCAGATCCGCAATTCGCTCATACGATGACAGCAACCGTTGCTCGTCGGGGCGATAGTTGAAGGCTTTGAGGTTATCCAGGTGGGCAACCATATCGAACAAGCGTGAAGTGATCGCATTACCGACGATTTCGAAGAATCGGGCGTACAGTGCTTCCAGATCGAATTGTTCAAAATACGTTTGTGTCGCTGGATTGTCAAAGCCCCAGCCATCTACAAAGTGCACTGAGCCGATAACATAGTCATACGGCTGTTCTTCCAATATACTGCTTAGCTCCAGCTCGCAGCCCGGAAAATAGTCCGCTTCGATACCGAGCCGCAGCTCAATGCCCTCATGCCGCCATTTCTCCTTTTGGAGCTGAATGCATCGTACAAAATCGTCCGAATCTGCCATGCATACCTGGTCCAGCCATTCCCGCTGTAAACGGCCTATCCAGGTATCATCCAGGACCATATGCTTTTCATAATAGGCTTTATATTTCGTGAACCGGTACAGATGATCAACGATGCCGACAGTATGAAGGCCTCTCTTCTTGGCTTGCTCCAGATACAGGTCCAGCCACTCTGTAGTGAAAGCTCCGCCCGCGATGCGCCGTTCCAATAGACGAAAGCTCTCCTGCATCCAAGACAGCGTATGTATCTGCTCACTGCTGCCTTTCATAGCCGCCAGACTCTCGAGCGTACGTTGCAGCCACCTTGGTGAATAGGGTCCTTCTTCCAGATGGAGATGAAAATCTACCTTCATTTCGTATACCCTCCTGTTGTCTCTATCCATGCTTAGGCTACATTACACTGCCATCCTCCAGCCTGATCCAAGTCTCGAAACTCCGCTCCCCTTCCAGGAGTTGTATGACCCGTGCGCCGCGTTGCAGTGCCCCGTAAGTGTTGTGCCCGGTCACCCGGCCATAGGCCAGCGTTATCCCGTGCAGTACGCCTATGTAATCATTGTCGTGATCGTGCCCGGCGAAGGCTGCCATCACATCCCCCGCTTCCAGCATCGCTGCGAACCAGCCGCTGTTCACTTTGGAGCAGCAGACCATTTCACCTTTTCTCCCGGCTACACGCCCCGACTGCCACACCTCATTGTATTCGGGAATAGGAATATGCATAAAAGCCAGAGCTGGCAGTATTCCTCCGTTTCTCTCACGAATCTTAGCAGATTCCCGGGAATACCATTCGACTTGATTGGGATGAATCCAGGCATACCCTCCGATCGCAGCAGGCGCATATTCACCCGAATCCACGAAATACAGTACCGCCGACTCCCTGTCTCCAGCATGGCTATAGAGAGGTAGCACATAATTTCCAGTACCTTGCACCTCTTCCGGTCCCGCATCAGCTACGCATAACTCATATTCCGTCAAAATCGCCTGGAGCTCTGCCCGTGTAACCCCCTTCTCCGTATCGTGGTTGCCATAGATCACGGCAAACGGCGTCCCGGCCTGTACCGCTACCTCAATAACCCGCCGGAAGGTGGCCTTAGGGTCCACTGTATCAACGCTGTAAATCAGGTCACCACTGAACACAACCAGATCCGGCTGCTCGGTTTCCAGAATGCGCTGCATAAGCGCCAGTGTCCGGGCATCGCGCTCCGGCTCGATTCCATCCTGGAGATGGATATCGGTAAACTGCACCATTTTAAAAGTTCCATCCGTGTGAAAGGTAAGATGTCGGTTATTCATATTAAGCCTCCTGAAATCCGGGTGATCACTCCTGTGATCCCAAGTTGTTCTTTTGTGCTTTTTCGTTGTTTCGTGTGGCTTTTATTTTAAAATAGCACTATTTGACAAGCAGATGCAAGTATTATTTTTTGCATGACGGTAGTTATAGGTGTGAAAGACCTTCTGCGGCGATACTGAAAAAGTATGTTCCTAATCAACATGGGGTATGGTTTATGCTGATTCTCCCTTATTTATTAGGGATGGCAGCTGTACATATCAGTGATTGTCTTATATTTCTAACCATAGATATCTCCAGGAAAGCAAAAAAGCGGACTCCGATACAGGAACCCGCTTCTTTATATTGTGATGCCGCTACTCTTCGATCATGTCGTGATTCCCGGCCCCCGGAGGAACGATGGGATATACATTAGATTCTTCAGTAATATCAAATTCCATGATTACTACACCCTTGGTGTGAAAAGCTTCTTCAATCATGTACTCTGCTTCCCGTCATTTACAACCAGGAAATTCCGGTTGTGGAGCTTGTACATTTCCTGCAGCTCCGGCACGGCGATCGCCGTACAGACAATCGTGGCATTGAGGGCCCGTGAGGAAAGTGCAGCCAGTCCCCCGGAATGATCGGGTTCGGTATGGTTAATTACGATATATTCAATATCCATAGGGTCTATGAATTGGCTTAAACGCTCCGCATATTCACGTCCGAACTCCATATCTACGGTGTCAATCACTGTAGGTTTACCCGTTTTTAGCAGGTAGGAGTTATAGGTGGTTCCTTTCGCCAGGATCAGACGATGAAAGGGTACCTCCCGGTTGTCTATTTTACCCACCCAATAAGTATCTTTGGCAATCTTGTATTCTGTGTTCATCTGCTTAGCCTCCTGAATGATAATGTTTATCAGCAATTTCATTCTATATCGGAGACTAAACAAAAAGGAGGATTACAATCACATTTTGAAAGTTTCAAAATCCATCTATTCATACTATAAATATACACGATTGCGGCCATAGGATTATGCGTATGGTCACTTTGTGTATCAGTATCGTTTTAATATTTTATCAGCCTCTTCCCGGATCCGGCAGCGGAAAGACTCCGGTTCGAGTACTTCTACATTCCCGCCCCAGCTAAGGACATATGGCAGCAGTTCCTCCGGGTGCCGGACTCGAAAGGTGAATAATAGACCGTCCGTACTCTCCTCCGTCGATTCCATATAGAAATTACCGGTCTCCAGGATTCTATCGGCTATCTCAGGGCTCACCCGAACCAGCACCTGTAAGTTCCGGTCATCCTTTTGGCGGTAACGGCTCAGGTCAAACCCGGGCGGTACAAGAAACGGCTCTTCCAGCATAGCAAGCTCCGTCATCCGTGATAACCTGAAATGGCGGATATCCTGCCGAAGGTCGCAGCGTGCGATCAAAATCCAATTCCCCTGAATGAACATCAGCCCATAGGGAGCAACCTCACGTCTGCTCTTCCGGTTTCCGTCAGATTCAGGCAATGTTTTCTGATACGTGAAACTTAATTTGCGCCGCTCAAGAATGGCACGCCTGGCTTCTCCAAGATAGTCCCTTTCCTTAATTCCGGTTACTGGTTCACTGGTGTGAAGAAGGCGCATCGTTTCCCGCACCCGTGTGGATTCAAAACGTACCGGCTCTGGCAGGATCGCCTCAATTTTGCGACGGGACGTCTTAGCCACGCTGCCATACAAGGAATCCAGCCTCTGTTCGATGAAATCCGTCCCCATGATCAGGGCCACGGCCTCCTCAGCGGTGAAGCCGACTGGCGGCAGGAAATACCCATCCATCAGGGAATATCCCTGTCCAGGAGCACCGATAATCGGAACTCCAGCTTCGCTCAGAGCCTGAATGTCGCGGTATATCGTCCGTACGCTCGTCTCGAATTGAGCAGCCAAATCTTCCGCTCTTAGCACCTTGCTCCGCTGCAGTTCAAGTGTAATGGCGAGCTGCCGTTCGGTTTTATTCATATTAACCCCTCACTGCTTCCTTAATTTTAGCGGTTTCGGCTAATGATATAGTCCAATAAATGCTTCAGAAAAGTGATTTTGCGGGGAATCGCACCCAGTGCTTCCACAGCGTGGCAATAGTGATCCCACATCTCGATTCTGGCAGCTTCCGGACCAAGTATAGATACAAAGGTTGAATTATTATTCTCCACATCCATACGGGTGTTTTTGCCAAGCAACTGATGATCCCCCTCCAAATCAAGCAAATCATCTTTGATCTGAAAGGCAATGCCTGCATGATAGGCGAATGTCTTCAAGGCAGTGATTTCCGCAGGCTGCACCTCAGCAAGAATGGCTGGCATCACCAGAGAGGCTTCAAACGCCAACCCCGTTTTATAAAAACACATCATATTCAACTGCTCCAGAGTTAATGGGATACCTTTGGATTGCAAATCCATGACTTGCCCCATGCACATGTCCTCTGCCTTTTCCGCCGAATATCGCATCAGCGCCAGCACGGTTTCCGGATTGAAAGCCTTCAGCGACGCTTGTTCTTGAATGGCCTTCTGAATCAGATAGAGACCCGTTAATTCTGCTGTGGCGCTATTATGCACCTGATGCAAGGTTGGCCGTCCTCTGCGGGTTGATGCATTATCCTGGGAAGGCAGATCATCAAAGATCAAAGATGCGGTATGCATGAATTCCAATGATCGGAGCAGCGGCTCAATTGCAGCAGGCTGAAGTCCATACACTTCGACCCCGAGGACCCAGGTCAAAATAGGCCGAATCCGCTTCCCGTCTCCGGTCAGACTATAATTTGCAGCCTCAATCAGCGATTCCTTCATCGGAGGAATTCCGTCCGGCCTGGGAATCTTCAGCAATTCGTTAATTTGATCCCTCACCGTGTGAACGGTACGCTGAAAATCTTCTTTTTCCTTCCGGTTATTCTTCAAATCGGTATTGATCTGGTCCCGCAGCAGCTTGTCGAAGAAATCCACATGATCTGCTTTCCGAACCATTTGCTGTACGAGCTGATTGAATTCCGGATTCCCGGAGTCGAAAATCCCCATGATCTCATTATACTTTTCTGTGCCGATGCGTGCTTTACAGCGTTTGAGTCCGTTAATTGCACGGTCCAGAATGACCTCAAGGGTCTTCGGGTCGGAGTGGTATACATTATGGATCAAATGGCAGATGACCGTCCAGTATAACTCATAGGGGTTGATCAGATCCGAACGCTCATGCCGGTATTTCAAATAGTAGGTATATGGGGTTACCGCTCCGTCCTTCATATCGTCAAACATATCCGCAAAATCGTCAGCCAGCTGATTGTAGATACCATAATAAAAGGTCCGCTCATCAAACCCTTCATCTGCTTGTGCGCCAATTACGGAACGGACAATTAACCGGGAGGATGAGGATTTTATAATGATAGGGATATAGAGCTCCTCGTTGCTGTATCCCGTATTTGAGAGCTCCTTATTGCGGTCTATATCCTGGGAATGAAAGAACACATACGATTGCTCAAAAAAGGTTGTCTCTGTCTCTGGCTTCTGAAGGCTCTTGATATATTCGAACGCATTCGTTAGCTCTGCATGGACATATTGAATGATCTCCATGTTCATTCCGGGCCACTCGTTAAGCTCCGGCACAACCCCAGTTAGAAGTGCGGTTCGTATCATGCTGGAATATTGTTCTTTCTCCGGAGCTGTTAAAACCTTAGAATCCAGAAGATCGTCAATAAAAGGATACGTCAACCCATAAGAATAGCCAATCCGGATGGCTTCATCCAGTCTTCGGGTACGTTCTGCGGACGTTGTATTCTCATCCATATCTTCTACTACATGCAGGACGACTCCGACAATGATTTTGATTAATTTGCGTTCAGCTTGATCGGCATCCATTTCCTTCGGGATATGAGTGGCGACATTCTTAAGTTTCTCTATCAGCCAAATGGCCGGGGTTTCTATACCTTCCTTCTGGGCCCATCGGAAAAATCCAGCTACGCTGATGGATTCGGGACGGCTCCCCCTTACGGTTGTATCGGAAGGAACCAAGTGATTCTTCGTGTCGGTGACTACCCGCTGAATTCGTGCCTTTGTGCGGGGATCGTCAAGCGCTTTCCCTAAGTCTCTCATATAAATATAGGAAATGCTTCGATCCAAGTAGTCATCTAACTTACCGTTATCATTCAGCCATGCTATATATTTATCATAGTCCCGGGGATCCGCACTTTTCTTCCCCCGCGAAAAAAAAGACAGCCACGAAATTTTATGAACATGGTTCCGTTTCCACAACTGAATATCTTTGGTCAAAGCAGGGATATACGTTTTGTCCATAACCTGTATATTAAGGGATGCAAAATACTGAGCTGCCTTATGCTCCGCCACCCTGTATACCGTCTCACCCTGATCCGTAGTCTTCTCATTCATATGCATTCATTACCTCTGCTTAAATTTTTTATGAGCATCCTAATCATAACCCTAATACGGGTAGAAATCTTTTTGGTTACACAGCAAAAAAACCGCCCTATTGATAAATGGAGGGGACACCCAACCATCTCTACAAAGGAGCGATTTCTCACTGAAGTCTTTATTTATATCTCCCGAAACCTCTACATTTACCGGCCCGTGTCCTGAAACTCAACTGTCCGGTCATAACTCAACCTCTGCTGCAGGACTATGGCCAGTTCTTCAGCGGTATCATAGACGATTGGACGGATATCTTTGACTTGTACCCACAGTTTACCGGCTTCACTGCTGTGCACGGTCCAGATCACCGGGATCTTCAGCCCAAGCGCGTATCCTGCTGTAAAATACACCGCTGGAGAATGACTGGACAAGTCCGCGATCATCAATTTGCTGTCCCCGATACGCTCAAGGGAATAGTTGTCCTGATTCTGAGCTTTTTCATCACGAAGCAAGTGCGGCATATAACCGAACTGCTCGATTTTCGGCAACAGCATTTCCAGCCACTCTATGCGCTGATCCTCATCATCTGGAATGAGGACGAAGCATGGCTTTAATTTCTTTCCCCCAGCGTTTGCCGCGGCCTCGCTCCATCCCTTGTCTGTAAGCTTAAAGGTCATGCCTTCCCGGATGAGCAGCTGCTCGCCGATCAGTTTATCAAGGATATATACCAGCTCTTGCAGGTTGGGAGAATACGTCAGGTTATAGCTGCTGGAGAGTGGCTGAATGACAACCGGTTCTCCCGGGCCTTCGGAATGCCTGTACAAATATTGATTGAACCGGTTCCCTTTGTCCTCAATAGTCACAGGGATTTTCGGGGAATTTGTTATGGATTCTAAATCGTCACTGGATAGTGTAACCTGTACACCACAATCGGTCATTTCACGGATATAAGCTGATACGATATGAAGCATATCGCGTTTCTTTTGGTGCGGGAGTGAATGAATAGCTTCGTAGCTGTCCCTCAGCAAGTCATAGAACCCGCCTGGTGAACAAGAACAACCTTCATATCTGTCATATTCACCTTCAGGCTTCACCGGGACCATCTCATCACAGAATAAACAGTGTTTTCTATTCATGATCATACATCACCTCTTAGTCCATACTCTCTCCACCTTATCAATAATCTATGGAAAAGTAGACAAGAAGATATTTCCTGCACTAAAAGCCGAAGCTATGGATAGCCCAGACAACGGTCATCTAACCGTCTGGTAAACGAGACCTATGGCTCCAGAATCAAAGGTCTTATTTTCGATAAGCTTAAGATTGATCTTTTCCTTTAGACCTTGGAATAAGGGTAACCCGCTGCCGATCAGGACGGGAGAAACTGTAATTTTATACTCATCTATTAAATCAAGCTGCATAAGGTAGTGAGCGAACCTAGGACTGCCGAGGATAACCATATCCTTGCCTGGCTGCTCTTTGAGGTTCTTGATCTCTTCCCTGACATTTTCTTTCACAAGTCTGGAATTGTTCCATTCGGCTTTCTCCAGTGTCGTGGAAAAAACGATTTTGGCTGTCTTTTCAATCCACTCGGCATGATTCAGTTCATGCTGCGTAGCAGATGGGTTCGAAGGCACAGAGGGCCAGTAACTGTGCATCATCTGATAAGTCCCGCGTCCCCATATAACAGTGTCGGCAGTACTTAGAATTTCTTTCGCGTGTTTCTCCAAATCAGCATCGTAGGAAACCCAGCCAATGTCCATTTCACCCTTAGGCCCTTCTACAAAACCGTCAAGCGATGCGTGCAGGAATAGAACGAGTTTTCTCATTATCAAATTCTCCTTTGTCCATTAGGGATATTTAAAATCTAAATTACCTACATTTTAGCATAATTCAACTCGGGTTGTTTCTTACGTATTGCTAATCTGCCCGTTCATTATACCAAGTATTGATCCTGCTCAAAAAACCGGGGTATCCCGCGCTGCCAATTACATGGCATATGGGAACACCCCGGTTGCTTTCTTACTGAATCAGTTGCTGAAGCTGAGAACCCTCCGCACGGTACTGCGGCTTGAAATCTGCGGATTTCATGTAATGCGTCAAGCTGGATAAGAACTGTCTGCCCTCAGGTGTGCCGCTTACTTTGTCCGCGTCAAGTGCACAGATCAGGAGATTACCTGCCCCGACGCTGCACTCCAGCAAGAAGCCTAGCTTATGATTACGCTCAAAGTTGTCGATGGTCTGCACAATAGGACTCCACGAACGGTCGAATCCATCCAGGATGATGGACTTCGAGTTCTGAATGATGTTCCACCAAGGGTAAGTGGAATATTCTTCACACGGGAAATCACGGAACACAGGATGCCTGTTGTCAATCAGCAGACCCATTGTACCCACGGGTACCGGCTTGTTCATACTCTCGGAGATTGAACGGAACATGGGATAACACCAGAAATCCGTACAATAAAAACCTTCAACAGCATTTTGTAGCAACTCCGGCTTTGGCATGAGCAGCACATTCTGGCCTTGGTCCAGCAGGGCTAGTGCTTCCGGTGATAGCTCCTGGAAAATATGTACACCGTCCAGCACTCCGCTGCTGTTTTCCGGATATATCCACACATCATAGCTCTTGCGGATATCAGTACCCGGTATCCACAAGGAAAAAACGGCTTGGGTCATCTGCACGACCTCAGGAAGAGTGATGGATAAATCACAGATATCAATGTAATTTGAACCAGCCGGTACCCCTGCTTCTGAACTGCCTGCCGCCAGTGTTCCCTCTTCTGTATTCAACTCCCATTTCAGTACAAGGATATCCGGTGCCCCGTTCCGGTACCAGGACAGCTCAACATGAGCTTCGAAATGTTCCCCGGAGACATAGTTATACTTCGGAAATCTTGCCAACAGGACTGCATCACTGCAGAAAGTACGCCATTCCTCAGCGGAAACAAGTCCCTTGGAATCCATGAAGGCATCGAGTACCCCTACCAGCGCCGTTCCCTGACCACTGAAATCCTGTAAATCCAGAAGCTGGAATCCCGCAAGTCTTCGGGTACGGAACGCAGCCTCAAGCTCTTCTTTGTAGCAGGCTACTGCCAGCTGTCCAGAGCATTCAAAATATTTCGCCGCGAGATGGCCCAGTCCCTTGTCCTCCAGCCGGCTGCGGAAGACTTCAAAATTTTTGGCTTTGAGAGAGCCTGTATATTTACTGATTTCTGCATAATTCGGATAAGTCGCATATTGACCAATCTCGTGGGAGACTACCGGAATTCGCGGAATCCATTCACCGGATGCGTCCCCGATCTGCACGGTCTTGGCTTCAGTGCCGTACTGGATTTGAATGGTATCCCCCGTTGCCGCTGCTGTGTCTTCCCCGTTCCCCACAGTGGGCGGTACGAATTGCTCATCATAATCCTTCATGGTGCCAGGAACATCCGTCTGAACATGTCCCAGGGGAGCATCACACATCGCATAAGAGCCTCTGAACAGCCGGTCTTTGGAAAACCGCACACCACAGAAGAAATCTTCATGCTCCAGGACTTCCGGAACAAACTGATGGTTGTTGGAGCCCTGCGTATACAGATGTCTATCGTCGAATGCCTTATAGTCTTTCAAAAAGGAATCAATCTTGGTTCTGCTGCCCCACAGTTCGTTGCCGAGTGACATCATTACGAAGGAAGGATGGTTGCCAAATGTCCGTAGAATGGCATATCCTTCGCTGATCAGATAGTCTTGCTCGGCTTGTTTATGGCCTTCATCCGTTTCTTCTGTGATCGTTCCCCAGAACGGCAGCTCCGGCTCCATGTAGATACCGAGCATGTCTGCTGCGGCAAAGGCTGCCTCCGGCGGGCAACAGGTATGAAAACGGTAATGATTAATACCGTAGGACTTCGAGATGCCAAGTATTCTGAGCCATTCCTCCAGATCAGTCGGGGCGTATCCGGTTAATGGGAAAATCAGACCGTCATGCTTGCCACGGAGAAAGGTTTTTTGTCCGTTAATCGTAAATTTGTCGCCGCCGGTCTTGAATTCCCGGAGTCCAAAAATCAGCTCATGTTGATCAGAAGCCTCTTCTCCTGTGCCGCTCAGGTCAATGCTTATCTTATAGAGATTGGGTTCGGAGTCACTCCAAAGTAATGCATCCGGCCCCAGGCCGTAGCTGATTGAAAACTCCCCGCGTGAGATGTTGTACTCCTGTACGGCTCTAGTTTGAGCAGTCTTACTATTGAAAGTAACGGCTGATACTTTGATTACGCCCGTATCCGCGCCTTCAAGGGTGGCTGTAATTCGTACGGATCGCGCGGATACATCCGGATCAAGACGAATGCCGCTCAAATAGCATTCGCTGTAAAATTGCAGTTCAATACGTCCGGTAATCCCATTCCAGTTGGTCTGGGTATCCTTCGATGTTAAATGTCCGCCCTTTGTCGGATAATCCGTATTGTCAACCCGGATAGTGAGAGTGTGATTACCTGAGCGGAGCTGTCCGAGGTCGTACACATGAGGGGTATTCAAGCTGTCACGGTTGCCGATCTCCAGACCATCCAGCCAGACCGTGGTAAGTCTTGTCCGTTCCAGATGAAGCATACATGTTTTACCGGTAAGCGCTACCGGAATTTCGAAGTCTTTTGAATACCAGGCCTGCCCTTCAAACAGGTACTCATCTGTGAGAGCGTCTACAAGTATATCCCCGTTCTTCGGTCCCTTAAGGGCGTGTGACGTTGTGCCCGGAAGAGAGATGACATCAGCAAAAGGCATTGCCAGTCCTTGTTTTGTCTTATCCAATTGCAACTTCCATTCGCCTTCCAGGCTGATCTTCGTCTGCATCATATCACTCCTAATATAATCTCTAGTCTCTCTTTCTCTCTTAGCGTGCCAGTTTCCTGCAAGATTACAACACTGTTATTAACAGTAGCACAAACAAAAATAACAATTCAAACAGATTAACAGCATAGAAATACTTGACTAAAGGGATCGTTAGCTTGCTATAAAACAAAAAAACCAACAGAGTCCGGATCTCTGCTGGTTATCGTTTGTTGCCAATATAACATTTGACGGGTCAGACCAAATCTAATTCCTGTGCTCCAGTGATAACGGAAACAATACTTTTTCGGAGCTGGTCCGCGTTTTGCGCCTGATATGGGTTAGCATTGTATATAATTGCATCTGCAATATACCCTTCGGCAATTCGCCCTAATTCATTGCCACTGCCCAGAATCCCGGCAGCACTCTCTGTAGCAGACTTCCATACTTCTGTCCGGCTCAGCCCGTAATCCATTAACGTATCTAGCTCTTGCAGGTTGTAACCATGCAATGCAGGGGTAGCGTAATCCGTACCGAATCCTAAACGGACTCCTGCTTTTTGGGCATAACCAATAGCTTTCGAATGGGCTTCAGCAGCACGCGCTGCCCGATCGCAAATCAGCGGGTTCAAGGCCAGTACACCCTTCAGATCAGCGGCAATGCGGTAAATTGAGGTTGTGGGCACATAAGCTACTCCAGACTCAGCGAGTCTGCCAGCCTGCTCCTCACTCAGGAACATTCCATGCTCAATAGATTCCACACCCGCTTGAATGGACCAGTCAATCGTCACTCCGCCCCACGTATGTACCAGCACCCTTTTATCATGGGCATGCGCATTGCGGACAATGAAGGCGAACTCCTCTTCCGAGAAAATAGGATCAACTACTTTCTCGGTAGGTGTGCCAAGTCCGCCTGTCGCCATGATTTTAATCCAGCCTGCTCCTGTAGCAAAGATATCAGCCATTCGAGCTTCCAAATGCTTAAGACCGCGTGCATCCGCTGACCCGATCATATCGCTGCTGGTCTGCACCCGGAGGGGCTGCTGATAATGCCGGACCAGATGACGCACCGTGCTTGGCAGAATCCCGCCTGCATCACGTGTAGTCGTGACACCCGTCCGAAGCGTAGCCGCGAAGGCTTCAGCCTGCATCGCTTCGATCTCAGGTTGATCGCGTTTCAATTGATCGGCGTGGTCAAAATCTGTCCAGGCAAGATGCGTATGAAGGTCTATCACACCAGGACTTATCCATAAATCCTGGCCCGGCTGATTTGATTCATTAGGATAGGGACCAGCCTCAACTATCGAATAGAACCGTCCCTCTTTAATCACAATATCGAATCGTTTATCTTCAATACCTGCTATATTCATATTTTCTAGTGTCAGTAGCTTAGGTTGTTTTTGGATCATACTCATTCTCCCCATACCCGCCGGACAGCCAGTAATGCCTGTTCAGGGTCCATCTTCAACAATTGGGCAAGAACCGTTATTGCTTCTTCTACGCTTATCCGTGAAGCATTCTTTCCGAAATGGTTAACCCGCAGAAGCTGGCCGAATAGTCCACCGTCACCGGGAGCCACGATACCCACAGGCTGATGGATCAGCAATTCCTGCTTCCCCGAGATTTTGACGGTTGTAGTCAGAGTAGAATAGTGTCTGTTGTCCTTCTGCCACGGTTCAAGACCCAAGGCAGTGATTCCTGCGATAGCAGAGGATGCGGCACGTTCATGTCGCTTAATCACCTGCTCCAGACCTTCTTCTTCGATTCGTGTCAACGCCAGGATCAATGCTCTGGCTTCCAAAACAGGTATGTTGGGTGGAACCCGTAACGGAGCAGCCCCATCCGGGGATGGTTTCAAATCCAGCAACGACAGGATGGAATTGCGGGGGGCGATTGCATTCGACTCAAGAAATTCCCAGCCGCGTGGAGAAATACTGACAGCACTAACGCCATTAGGGCCAGCCAAGGCTTTTTGGGCACCGATTACCGCAAAGTCTACGCCCCATTCATCTACGGGGAGAACCTCCCCTCCGACCGCCGATACAGAATCTGATACTGTAATCAGGTTGAACTCCTGTGCAAGCTTAACAATTTCCCTGACGGGATTAGAACCGCCTGTAACCACTTCAGCGTGAACAAAGGATAGGGCATCTGGTTGGTATTGTTCAATCGCCGCTGCAACGAGGTCCGCTGTAGCGACTTCATCAAAGGGGACTATAACCTCAGCAACTGTTGCTCCTCCCCGCTCCAGCCATTGTCCAAATAATCTGCCGTAAGGGCCTGTAACCACATTTACAAAGGTACGACCCGGTGCGGCTATTCCAGCAGCGACCGCCTCAATCCCCAAGATAGCCTCACCCGGGATAATAACCGGAGGATGCTGGGTCAATAAAAGTTTGGAAAGCAATTCAGTAAGTGTATTGAACTCTGCCAGCGAAAGCGGCACAAATCCTTGATGTTCCGGGTTCATAATAACCTCCTGGTGGTACTTGTTTTTGGCATTTTTGGAACGGCTGACAAAAGCTCGCGACTATATTCATGTTCCGGGCGGATGAAGAATTGGTCCTTGGGACTTGTCTCCACCAGCTTACCTTGCCGCATGACTGCAACCGTATCGCTAATGGCATGAATAACCCCCAGATCATGGGAGATGAACAGTAGCGAAAGATGAAGCTCAGCTTTGAGCGTATTGAACAGTTCGAGCACACTCCGCTGAACAGACACATCGAGTGCGCTCGTCGGCTCGTCCGCAATCAGTAGGCTTGGTTCCACACTTAACGCACGCGCGATTGCGATCCGCTGGCGCTGGCCGCCGGAGAATTCATGAGGGTATTTATCCAGTGATCTGGCTTCCAACTGAACAAGGGCCAAAAGCTCTTGGCATCGTTTCTCAACCTGTGACCGGCTCACGATGTTGTGAAACAGCAGCGCTTCGGAAAGAATCTGCCGGATAGAATGCTTGGGATTTAGCGAGGCATCCGGATTCTGGAAGATCATTTGGATCTGTTTATGCTGATATAGGCTCCTCTTCTTCCGTAATTCTTGAGATCCCAGCAATATCTTCCCTTCATCGGGTGCAATTAGTCCGGCAATCACCCTTGCCAGGGTAGATTTGCCTGAACCGGATTCTCCGACAAGCCCAAGCGTGGTATGCTGTTCCAGGTTGAGACTGAGTTTGTCCAGGGCAGTGAATCCGCCGTAACGAACGGTGAGGTTGTGTACTTGCAGGGCCATAACCATCAAGCTCCACTCCCTTCAAGCTCCGGCACTGGAAGCACTGAATCAATCAGCATTTGTGTATAGGGGTCTGTCGGGTTCTGTAAAAGATCAAGTGTATCTCCGTGCTCTACAATCCGGCCTGCTTTCATCACGTACAGTCTGGAGCACAGGTTCGCTGCAATCGCCAGATTATGGGTAACAAAGACCATAGCAAACCCCAATTCATGCTGAAGGTCGGTAATGGTATCAATAATTTGCCGTTGAACCGTAACATCCAGCGCCGTGGTCGGCTCATCACAGAGAAGAATGCCTGGTTTGCAAGCCAGGGCCATGGCAATCACCACCCGTTGGCACTGACCGCCAGACAGCTGGCTCGGATACCGGTCCGATTTCTTCAGAGAATCGGGCAGACCGAGTCTCTCGAGCAGTTCCAGTGCAATGATGCGTGAAGCCTTCCGGTTGACCTGCTGCCTGTAATATACGACTTCTGCCAGCTGATTAACTACCGGACAGAGCGGATCGAGTGCGCCTCTCGGGTCTTGGAAAACCATTGCGCTGCTAACCCCGCTCTTAATCATACCTCCGGTCTGAGTAACACCGCGCGGCAGCAGTCCCAGAATGGCCCGCAGCGTAAGCGATTTGCCGGAACCCGACTCACCTACCAAGCCCAGACTTTCTCCTTTACCGAGTGAGAAACTGACGTTATTCACTAATGTTTCTTTGGATTTCGCCGCCAGCGACAGTCCCTCAATTTGCAAAATCGGATGTATTGACATTATTTTTTCCTCCAAATATCGGCCAATCCATCACCAACAAGCGACAAAGCGATGCCTGTATACACTACAGCAAATCCCGGAACTGCCGAGAGCCACCAAGCTGTCGTAATGAAGGGTTGTCCATCAGCGATCATGGTCCCCCAGTCGGGCGTTGGCGGTGCAATGCCGATGCCCAGATAACCGAGTGTAACAATGGCTACAAGCAAACCAATCATATCCGTCATCAGGACGACAACCGCTTGGGGCAGTACATTAGGCAGCAGATGGCGCAGAATAATTCTTACCCCGGGCAACCCTAGTGTCTGTGCGGATGCTACCCATTCCTGCTCGCGGAAAGACGCGCTCAGACCTCTGACGACACGGGCAAATACGATCCATCCGACCAGAATAAAGGTGATGTAAATCCCCCGTTCTCCTGCTCCACTGGCAAAGGCCACAATAATAACAATCAGATAGAAAGGAAAGGCGATTAACGTATCCGTGAGCAGCGTAATGACGGTATCAATCCATTTTCCGTAATAACCTGCCAGCATGCCCAGAAACACACCTGTACAGAAGGGAATGATTTCTGCCAGCACCATAATTTTCAGATCGGTTCGCGCAGCGTAGATCAATCTCGTGAACAAATCACGTCCCAGCTGATCGGTTCCGAGCCAATGTGCTGCGGACGGAGGTTGTAAAAATGCGCTCAGATTCTGCCCCGAAGGCTCATAAGGACTTAAGTAAGGAATAAACACGGCCAGGATAATGAGCACGGCAAACATCATGCTGCCCACAAGAAGTGAAGGCGTATTCCATATTCGTCTGAGGCTGCCTGCTGTTCTGCCGCCCTCTTGCAATGGTGGGTCTACCCGTATATCGTTCATTGTTTTCCTTTCGTTCTGGGATCTAGCCACCAGGAAATGGTTTCAATCAGTAGACTGATGATCACAACAGATAGGGCACAATATAGAGCTATGCCTTGAATAACCGGAAAATCCCGTTTCGAGATTGAAGTAAACAGCAGACTGCCCATTCCCTTGATTCCAAACACCTGTTCAACAACCAGTGTCCCGCCGATCAGATAGGAGATATTCACCCCAAGCAGCATCAGTGTAGGAAGAGCAGAGTTGCGCAGCACATGTTTGAACAGAATCACCCTGCCCGGTATTCCGGCAGCTCTCAAGGTAACTACAAAATCGGATTCCAGGACTTCAAGCATCTGCGCCCTTAACGACCGGACAAGCGTAGGAATCTGTGAAAAAGCAACAGTTATCGCCGGGAGCGCAAGGCTGTGCAGGGCTCCGGTCCACCCTTCTCCCACTCCGCCGACAGGAAACCAGCCAAGCCGGACGCTAAACAGCAGAATCAAAAGAATGCCAACCCAGAAGATTGGCATACCCAGAGTGATTGCAGGGAAAATACGGATCAGATGATCCAGCAGCTTATCCTTATGAGTGGCTGCGAGTGTAGCGAGCAGAAGTGCTATGATGATTGCCAGCACACAAGCCATCAGAATGAGCAGCAAAGTAATGGGAGCCCGCTGCGTGATCAGCTCTCTGGCTGAGGTCCCTGTAACAATTGAATTTCCTGTATCTCCTTGGGTAAACAATGTCTTCACAAAACGTAGGAACTGGTCCCATAAAGAGAGGTCAAGCCCGAGCGTATGATGCATACTCTTGAGCGCCTCAGGTGTACCGTATTCTCCCAGAATCATTTTCGCGGGGTCTCCAGGCACGATGCGGATTATGAAAAAGACTGCCGTCATTACGCATAGGATCACGGCCAGTGCTCTCACAAGTGCTATTAATAGCCACTTGTGAGATGCATTGCCTCCCGTCCGTCCAGTAAATGAAGAATTAGATTTCATCATTTACTGATGCTAACCGTGTCAAATCGTACACTGCCGTTAGGCAAAACAACCAGTCCCTGGACGGAAGAACGGGCACCGATCAGAATATCAGGATAATACAACGGAATATAAGGTACTTCATCGGCCAGTGTCTGCAGCAGCTTGGAGTAAATGTCTGCACGGCCATCCCCATCTGCTGTTTTCTGTCCATCATACAGAAGCTTGGTGACTTCATCATTCGTGTAATGGGTCCAATACGATTTACTGAAGCCTTGCGGGTCCGTCTGGAAAGCAAGAATGGAGTTCGCTTCCGGAGAGTCCGCTTGTCCGCTGTTCAGCATAGCTGAGAAATCATAAGCGAAAAACCGTTCACGGAAGGCGGCAAGTTCAATCGATTCAATCTCTATTTTGATGCCAATCGCTTGCCCTGCAGCCTGAATAATTTGCGCCTCCTGGGCTCTTGAACTGTTGCCTGAAGCAACAAGCAATTTTGTACTGAACCCGCCAGGGAAGGCAGACTTGGCAAGCTCCGCTTTGGCTTCATCCACATTGAAGTTCAGCGCTTTAATCGTATCATTTGCATTATAAGGTATCGTTGGAGGCAGCAGGGAATTTGCAGTCTGTGCATAGCCAAACGTAAGTGCCTTAGTCAAGCCGTCACGGTCCAGTGCGAGCGCCAGGGCACGTCGAACATGCACATCCTTGAAGTGTTCGTCGAGTGTATTGAAGAACAGCTGCTCGGTCACCCAGCTCCCGTTGGTAACTACTGCTGTGTCAGAGCCGTCCTTGATCTCATTGGCATTCTGCAGGGCCAAGGATTCAATTGCATCCACTTCTCCTGCCTTCAGCTGGTTAATCGCCTGGCTGTCATCTTCAATCAGCTTATATACAAGCTTATCAATATTGGGCTTGCCTTCCTGCCAATAGTTCGGATTCTTGGTGAAGGTCAAATCACCAGCAGGGTCCCAGGTCTCAACTACGAACGGTCCTGTACCGATTGGTTTCTTGAAGAACTCTTCTTCGGTAACTCCGCCGAAATGGTTCGGGATAATCCCGTTCGAGAAGTTGGACAGCTCGGAGATGAACGGTGTATATGGCTCTTTGAGCGTAATAACCAGCGTTTGTTTATCCTGTGCTTTGATCGTAGCCACCTTTGCCGAAATGGCCAGCGGGCCTTTAACCTTCAAATGCCGCTGCAGCGAAAAAACCGCATCTTCAGCAGTTACATCCGTACCGTTCGAGAACTTCAAGCCGTCACGGAGAACAAAAGTATAGGTCAAGCCGTCTTTACTGATGCTGTGTGACTTGGCAAGAAAGTCCACTATTTCACCTTTGCTGTCAAATGAAACGAGGGATTCAAACACTTTATCAATCGCAAACGCATTGTTCGATGTAATTTCATTATGCAGATCGAATGAAGTCACCGCAGCAGGCCGACCATAGACAAAAGTGCCACCCACAGCGGGTTCAGCCGCGCCTGCACTCTGAGTTGGAGCCGGACTGGCACTCTCCTGAGCCGCATTGGTTGAATCAGCTTTATTATTGGAGCCGGAGCATCCTGCTAGTAATACCAGAAACAGAACTGCCAACGTCCCTATTCCAACCGACTTTTTAAAAGATGCTTTTAACTTTGACACGAGTGACCACCCCTTCTGATAAATCTTATGTGTTTAGTATGGATTGAATTATGGATGAATCATCCTCGTCTGTCAAACAAAAAATCAGATCCCGGCTGATAATAGATCTAATATATCCATTGCAGGAAATGAATTCGTTTTTATCTATATTTCCAGCAAGGACGGCTCCCCCAGGAGCAATGAAATTTCATGCAGCACACCCTGTTCATTATTGCTCACCGTGTGATAATTGACTACAGCTTTGACTTCCGGCGAAGCGTTGTCCATAGCATAACTGTATTTGCATAACTTCAGCATTTCAATATCATTACTGCTGTCTCCAAATGCCGCACATTCCTCAGGCCGCACACCATAGCGCTCCATCAGACGTTCAAGCCCTGAGGCCTTGTGGCAACCGGGAATGATCAGGTCAATACACTGATGGCCACTGGTCACAGGATCTACCATTCCCCTCAGCTCTTCCATGAGCAGCGGCAGATATTTCGCAACACCACCGGCTGTCCAATCAGGAGTGAGTAAGGAAAATTTGAAAATCTGGTCATTTACCTGCTCAAATGAGCTTACCTTCTGCAATCTCGGATAATAGCGGCACATGAGCTCATAGAAATCATTGCTGGCATCCTCGAGCACATAAGCCCCTTCCACTCCGCACATGACTGCCGAAATTTCCTCATATTGACTCAGCTTCTTCACGATCAGCCTTACCTGATCCGGTGGAATTTTGCCCGTAAACAACACTTCTGTCCCATCGATGACATAGGCGCCATTCTCTGCAACATAAGCGAGCTCATCCTGGATATCTTCAAAAATAGATTTTAGCTTATAATACTGGTTCCCGCTGGCTACCACGAAATGAACGCCTTTAGCCTTCATTACAGCGTAGAGCTGTTTGAACCATTTTTGATTATAGTTTTTTTTATCATCTAAAAAGGTGCCGTCCATATCTACTGCAATTAACTTGATGTTCATTGTAAGTTCTCCTCATGTAAGTTTATGTTGTCTCCTTTACTGTAAATTGTGAAATGCATTTCATGTCAAGCAACCTACAGACTCGAATTCACCTTACTCAATAATCTCATCAGTGTTTCCGCCTCTTCCGCAGTAAGATTTTCCGTGATGCTTTTTTCCACTTCCGCAAAAATCTCATTGAACTCCTCGACTAGAACCGCCGCTTTCTCCAATAGATATATTTTTTTCTGCCGCTCATTTTCTTTGGGGATCACGCGTTGGATATATCCTTTTCTCTCCAGGCCTTGAAGCATGCTGGTGATGCTGGCCTCCTTACGGTTGAAATGCTCCGCCAGATCCTTTTGGATCAGACCGTTCTCCTGATTTTCCGCAATATAGCCGATCATCTGCCCCTGCTGTGCATTCATGCCCAGCTCCGCTAATCTTTCATTTGCCTGTCTTTTCTTTTTCAATCCAATTTCCCGGATCAAATCTGAAAATGGCGTGTTCGAAGGTTGTTCAGTCATGGGAAAACTCCTTTAGCTATGGATGGATAGTTAGATATCTAATTATATGAATAGCATATACTTCATCTTTCTAACAGTCAAACAAAACAGGCCAATGATCATTTCTGATCACTGACCTGCAATTGCCAGGTGACTTGCCCAACCCGCGTATCATTCGTTCTATGACGCACTGGTCAGCTTTCGCACAACCTCTTGGACGTACTTGCGTTTGGTAATGATGTAGAAGCTGAGCTGAAATAGGAAATAGATAGCGATCACAATCGTAGTGTTCTTCATGAATTCACCAAGGATATCGGAGCCGCTCATGACATGTGTGACTAGATAGATGAAGGAGTAACCGAAGAGGCTGCCCAGAAGCAGGGGTACAAAAAAGGTTATGAGCAGCTCTGCGGATACCACCGTCCGTATCTCCCTGTCACTGATCCCTATTTTGTACAGCTTGCGGAAAAAGACAATGGCATTCCCTATTTCGGTGTATTGCTTGAAATACAGCACCATTCCACCTGCCACAAAAAACAAAACGCCGACAAGCGAGGTTATGAACACAAACAGCGAATAGTTCTTTTTCAGCTCTTTATAGGCATCTATTTTGGAGGAGACCGCAAACCATTGGCCGCTTCCATCCTTGTCTGTTGCCTGCAAAGTATCCTTCAGCCTCTGGACGATCCCTTCTGTACCCTTCCAGTCTGTAAAGTTGATCCCATAATGGGTACCTATTGCACCGCCGTCTACCTTAGCCGCCATGTCCTTGTAATCCTCATTACTGATTACGATGCCTGAGCTTGTGGGATAAGAGCTTGCTGTTGCAAACCAATCGCCATGGTAGGAAGACTTCACCTTAAAATCGAAGGTTTGGGTACCATCGGTGAATTCAATCGCTGCTCCCGGGTCAATTCCATGAGAACCCGGCTCCCATGCCGTGATGATATTCAAGGCTTCTCCTACCCCCACGGTTACCTTCTCGCCTGTTAGTGAGTTATACTTATCCTGTGAAATAATTGGCTTTGACTTCAGAACATCGTATTTGTCGCCTTCCAGGTTCATTCTCAGATTCAGAAAGCTGGTTTCTGTGATCGACTTGAGCGGCTCGGTGGACTGCTTCATCAGCTGCTCCAGCTGTCCGCTCTCCAGCGTGTGTACACCTGTTACCGAAATATACTTGATATCATATTTATTCCGCTCCGCAATACTTTCCGACAGCTGCAGCAATGAGAAAGGTGAAGCTGCGAGAAAAATGGTCACCCCGCTGAGAATACTCAGGATAAACATCACACGCTTGTTCTGATTGAATTTGTGATTAATTTCGGTGATGGAGAGAAGGTGACGGTAATAGAATTTCTTATTCTTCAGGAAGCGGATCAGCGTGTTCCCCAGATGGGCAATGACCATGTAGATCCCGGTGAAGCTCATCAAAATATATGAAATGATCATGAACGGATTCGTATTCAGGCTCTCATGATTGGAGATCAGCACCAGGAAGAGGATCGAGGCCACAACCAGCCCCACGCCTGCCAGCCCTAGTATAGTGTCATTCTTCTTCGCATGATTATCCTGGGTACGGGAATCCTTCATCAGATCCGCGATATCCAGCTTGCCGACTTTTACGCTTGATATCAGCTGTGAGGCGGCAAAAATCACTGTAAAAACAACCGCAGTCACTACAAAACTCGCCGCACTAAGGGAATACGAAACCTCCTTCAGATCCAGCAAATCAATCGCTATATTCTGAAACAGCCGGGAAAAGACCGCTCCTGTGATGATCCCGGCGACGAGTGAGGAAGCACTGATGATCAGATTCTCCAGCAGAATAAGTTTCTGCAAATCATTTTTGTGCATGCCCAGTGACATAAAGATGGCGAATTCTTTGCTTCTCGATTTGATAAATGAGGAATGTGCATAATTGATGAAAAATACGGAAAACAGCGTCAGAGCTACCAGACTCAAGATCAGTACAATCCGGATCACATCCTCCGCCGTGCCCTCTCGAACACTATTATTGAACAGCAAGGAAGCATAGAGGAAAAAAATCGTGATTGCAAAGGCACTGCACATGAAATAGGAGGAAAAATTCCGTACATTACGTTTGAAGTTTTTAATCGTGACGTCTCTAAAGGTCATTGCGCTCTCCTCCGATGATCGCCAGACAATCCAGGATCTGATCGAAGAACGCCTTGCGGACCCCACTGCTGACAATCTCCATGCAGATCGCCCCGTCCTTGATGAATATGATTTTTTTGCAAAAGCTAGCAGCGAAGGCGTCATGGGTTACCATCAGAATGGTGCTCTCACGCTCCTGATTCATCCTCGCGATGCATTTCATCACGGCACTCGAAGATTTGGAATCCAGGTTACCAGTAGGCTCATCTGCAAAAATAATATCCGGATCATTGACCAGCGCCCGGCTGACCGCGACTCTCTGCTGCTGCCCCCCGGAAATGTTATAGGGATATTTGCCGGCAATTTCGTTGATGCCGAACAGCTTCATAATCTCCTCGCTTTTAGCTTCCATCTGTTCTTTGTCTTTCTTGTCAAGAATCATGGGCAGCATGATATTTTCCTTCAGCGTCAGACTGTCCATCAGATTAAATTCCTGGAATACAAAGCCGAGATGCTGCCTGCGGAAGAGCGACATTTCATTTTTGTCCAGAGAGGTGATATTCTTGCCGCCTATAAAAACCTCACCGTAGCTCGGCTTGCTAATACCGCTTAGGATATTCAGCAAGGTGGTTTTGCCGCTGCCTGAGGGTCCCATAATGCCGATGAAATCTCCCTTTTCCACAATAAAGCTGATGGAATCGAGTGCTACTGTCGAGTTACCACCATTCTGAACACCATAGATCTTCTTGACCTCTTTGACTTCCAGTACTATGTTCACCAGTTCATCTCCCTTTTTGTTTTCTGGGTGTATTGAACGATATATCTTCATTGTAGAAGTCCCCGGGAGCAGTATCCATCCATTTAAGTTACGCTGTCTTTCAATTTTGAAAGGTAAGCAATCTGTACCTCTGTGCCCTGATTTACTTCTGAGGAAATGGTGAGGTGATGACCCAGCTTCCGGGCAATTTCCGAGCAGACATAGAGGCCAATACCTGTCGCCTGATGGTGGGTACGGCCGTTTTTCCCGGTAAAAAAGGGCTGGAACACCCGCTGTAAATCCACTTTTTCGATGCCAACGCCTTCATCCCGGATGGACAGCACCACCTGATCGCCACTCTGCTTAATATGGAAGTGGATGGATTTCGCCTCTTCTCCCGCATCCGAATATTTGATCGCATTGGTGACGATTTGCTCCAGCATCGCGTGATTCCATTTGCTGTCCGTCATGACGATTACGTTCTCCTCTTCGCATTCGATCACCGGATAGACATTGTTATATATGTATTGGTTCCGCTTGCTGTTGATCAGGGCTCTGAGCGATTCCAGCAGATGGATGGGTTCCGGGTTATAATCACGGGTGAAATGCTCCAGCCGGAAGAATTTCAGCATCTGGTTCAGCATGCTCAGGATTTTGTCCTTCTCTTCTCCGATATGCTGCAAGGCAAGGGCGTGGCCGGTAGTGTTCATATTGTAATTCTGCAAGATGAGGTCGATGACCGACAGCGGGGTTTTTAGATTATGTATCCACTGCGATATGAATTTGTGAGTACTGTCAGCCTGGGCTTTGATCTCATAAATCTGGTCCTGGTAGGTGTGGTGAATGCGGTGAATCATCGAAATGATGGACTGCTGTTCACAGGAAAAGCCTTTTTCTTCAATCTCAACATTCTCTGATAGCCTCTGGATCTCCCGACGGGTGGAGACATATTTGATGAAGCGGAAGCACATGAATAAGATATAGACATACACACTGATGCTGAGCAGGTACAGAAGCTGGATATTGCCGCTAATATAATGATTGCAGTATACACTCACCAGAAGATGGCTGATAAAATAGACAAGCGTGAACGAAAAATGATCTCGCAAAAAATCCCGAAACAGCTTGATACTCACTGGCGTGCCCCTCCTGCCATAGCCGAATCAAAGATATAGCCCACGCCTCTTCTTACCTTGATAACATCCTGAAAGCCCAGATTGGCCAGTTTGCTCTTCACCCGGGTGACATTCACAGTGAGCGTATTATCCACAACGAAATGCACATCGTCCCACAGCTCCTCCAGCAGCTCTTCCCTGCTGACGATCGTATCCTGCTTATCCATCAGCTTCTTCAGCAGCTTGTACTCATTCTTGCTTAACTCTTCAACCATACCATTGGAGGAAATGCTGAAATTGCGGTCATCCAAATGTATCGGCAGCGGTTCTTTCTCCGGTTCCGGCTTGGCTGCATATTCCCCGTAATTCCGGCGCAAAATCGCCATAATCTTGGCCAGCAGCACCTGAATGTTCAGCGGCTTGACGATAAAATCATCCGCACCCAGCTCCATGCTCAGCACCTGGCTAGACTCTTCATCTCTGGCGGAGATCACAATGATCGGCACCGTGGTTTTTCTTCTGAATACCCGGCAATAGTAGAATCCGTCATAGTACGGTAAATTCAGGTCAAGCAGCACCAGATGCGGCAGTTCCTGCTCAAAGATCTGCTCGACTTGCAAAAAATCCGCAACCTCCACTACTTCATAGCTGTACTTGCGCAGAATATCGGTGATCAAGGTTCTGATTTTGCTGTCATCCTCGACGATCATAATCTTGAACAATTCCGTCACCTCCGGGCATTAGCGCCTCCAACTGCTGCATCAGCCAGGTCTCTCCCATCTCAGTCATCGCTTTGGAAGGAAGCACGATGGTAAAGACATATGTACTTCGAAGCACAGTTATGGCCTTATATGAAGGGAAGTTTTTAAATTGGGTGATGACATTTTGTTCTTTCCATACGCATCCCTTAACTTCAAACAGCTCGGTAGGGACTGTAAAACCGGTCTGAATCACTTTGGACATCGCTTCCTTTACTGTCCAGAGCAAAGTCAGGAAAACGGGAGCCTGTATTCCAAGTCCATGCAGCAGGAATTGCTCCTCCTTGGATGTAATTCTCGCTATGGCATCCATGGCCTTCTCATCTATGAGCTCCATATCAACACCCAATAAAAGCCGGGGGTCATAATCAATTGCCGCGCCCATGGTATCGCAATGGGTAATGGTGATCTTCCGGTCACTTCCACGTATAAATGGCTGACCCATGACTCCATGATCAATGACTATATCATTTAGATCATCATCGGCACGAGCCACTGCCATTTTACAAGCCAGCTTACTGAGGAGATAGCTATTACGTCTTCGCTGGTATTGGAAGCTGTTGTATTGATCCTTTTCCACCTTGCTCAGATAATCCAGTGGTCCATCCTCTGGAGGCACGGAAACCACACTAATATTCAACCCATATATGCCTTCCGGACCTTCTAGTTTAAGCTCCGCTTTCCTTACAATCCTGGTGAGAAAAAGCTTGTATTGCTTTTCAAAAGTTGCATACAGCATATCTGTGCCCCTATTCTTGTTCTCAAGTACTTTTCGATTTTTTTACCAGAATATCCCGTTTGAATCTACTAAATTATCATCTACCCTCTTCTGAAATGTCAATGAATGTTTATGCTGTATAATGTTGAATTCCGGCACAAAAAAGCCTGCAATTATTTAATTGCAGACTGAACATCGTTATACATGTCGGGTATTGTGTAATATAGAATATACCAATGATCACAGGGAGGTTATATCCTTGCCAACTACAGATTGGATCCCGGTCGCCGCACTTACTCTCTCGATATTATTGATGTTCAGAGTAATGACCCTTAGTAGGAGGGTTAAAGATTTGCAATCACAGCTGGATCGGATCGATAACCGCTCAGGAATGGGAGGAAGTATGTTCAAACCAAATATGGAAACACCCACACCGCTGTATGTACAGAACATGGAATTTGCTCCGGACCTGGAGAGAAGGCTGCATCTGCTGCTGGCTGAAGGTAAGAAAATCCAGGCGATCAAGGTGCTTCGTGAAGCGAGGAATTTATCGCTGAAGGATGCCAAGGATTACGTTGACCATATGGACCAGGGCAGGTAATCCTTTGTAAATAGTACTTTCCGGCCATAGCCTTGCTTAACCAATGAAGACAAGAACCGGCTGCGCGAATCCCTATAGGGACAGTGCAGCCGGTTCTACGATAACGTATATAGTTATCGAGGGCCTTATCCAGCGCGCCATGGGACATATTAGCGCATTAGATGTCTTTCTTAACGAAAATCCGCAACGAAATCAGATAAGAACAATACAGCAGAAATATGTAAGCCACGCCGCCTATAGCCCATAATAAGATATGGCTTGAGGTTTGCGGGTGAATCCAATCGAGCAGAGCCGGAAACCGCTTTGCCAAATGAGAAGTAGCAGTGATATTCAACATGATCAGCATGATAAAGGCAAAATTCACGATCTGCATCCCTTTTTGTCCCAGCCAGAAGTACAGCGGTAAATAAAAGGCTGCAAGTACCGGGAAGGTTGCAATGGTCAATAGTAACTCTCTCCAGGCAACCGGTTCACTAATCTGCCCGGATAAAACCCCGGCGAGGTAGAGCAGCAGCGTGCAGATCAGACTAATGATAGCATAGGGGATCAGACTTAAATATTTGGCCAGTACCAGCTGATGGCGGGGCACCGGGAGACTGATCTGAAACCGCTGGTTGTTATCCAGCACGTCCATAGCGCAGGCATTCAACAATATCAGCATTGCCGGAAGCAGAGCAAATACCGCGTAGGCATCAATATTCGTAAAACCCATAATGATATAGTATGGAATCAGCAACAACAAAAACTTGCGGACCAGGAAGAAATCCTTACGGATTAAATAAATGGAGTTACGCATGTGCTTCACTTCCTTTTACGGTAAAATACATGATTTCCTCCAGCGTAGGGATCTCACAGATGGCGGTATCCTTGAAGTAGCGTTCGCCTTCCGCACGGTTACCGATCAGTCCTTCGAAGCCTACGGCTGTCTCACGAATACCAATGAACCAGCGCCGGACGTCCCGGTCAAGCAGTTCCCTCCCGCCTTTGACTAGCAGATATTTCTCCGTAAGAGATTCCTTCATCTCGTTGAAAACCAGCCGTCCGTCATTGATGAACACAATATAATCGGCAATGCGGTCCAGATCCATTGTGTTATGTGTGGAGAAGAGAATGGACTTCTTTTCATCCTGGATGTGTTCACTAAGCAGCTCCAGCAGTTCTCTGCGGAATATCGGGTCGAGCCCCGAAGTAGGCTCATCCATAATCAGCAGATCCGCATCGTGGGACAGGGCAATGGCAAGTGAGAACTTGATTTTCATCCCTTTGGACAGATCCTTGATCTTCTTATCCTGCGGGAGCTTGAATCTCTCCTGGTACTTCTGGTATATATCCTCATTCCAGCGGCTGTAGAACGGAGCAATGATCCTCTTCATTTGATTAACAGTAAGACGTTCGTAATAAATATTTTCATCGGATACATAGCCGATCCGGTCCTTGATAGCCGCCTGATGAAGCAGATGGTTCTGCCCGAATAGCTGAATTTCACCCTGATCCGGATAGACCATACCCATGATTATTTGGATCAGGCTTGTTTTACCCGCCCCATTCGGGCCGATCAGCCCTGTGATATACCCTTCCTTAATGCCGACCGTAATATCACGCAGTTCAAACCGGTCATAGCTTTTACTTAAGCCTTCCAGCTGAATGACCTCACTCATTCTTTCTCCTCCTCATAGAGCAGTTTCAGCATCTCCGCAAGTTCCTTATATTCCATTCCCAAAAGCCTGCTCTCGTCAATAAGCTCTTTCAGCTTGCCTTCCATAATCCGCAGCCGCTGCTCCCGGATGAACTCCTGATCTGCCCCGGATACAAATGAACCCTTCCCGACGATAGAATTAATCAGACCCTCCCGCTCCAGCTCCTCATAAGCCCGTTTTGTGGTGATCACGCTGATCTGCAGCTCTTTGGCAAGCTGGCGGATGGATGGCAGGGGCATCCCGGTAACCAGTTCACCCTGAAGAATCAGCTGGCGGACCTGACCCGCTATCTGGGCATAAATCGGCTCGCCGGATGTACTCGATATCAATATGTTCATGTTGCAGCATCAGCACCCTCTGTAATTACTGTAATTACTGTAATTATTGTATATGTGTAATATATACACTATTTGTTTGCTTGTCAAGATTCTCTCTATGCATTAAAGCATGAGGTATCCTGATACCTCTTTATGGGAAAAGGTATGAATATGAGTTTTTATCAAGCTTTTAACTGTTCACTAACGATTGGAAATTATAGTAGATCTAAAAGGGGTTAATCCTTCCAATGCGCACAAAATGGTTCAAGCTAGGCTACGGGACTCTGATTGTTGTCTTCATTCTGCTGTTGATGCCCAAATATTCTTACAATGACCCTGACACGTTCTGGCATATTGAACTCGGCCGTTACATGATTGCCCACCACACCGTGCTGCATCATGCCATCCATACCTTTTACAATGACAAGCTGCCCTATATTCCCCATGAGTTCGGATTTCAGCTTCTTATTGCTCCCTTGTACCAGGCATTCGGGTGGCCGGGAATCTACCTGTTGACTGCCATTTGCCTCTTCTGGCTTATTATGGGACTGCTCCGTTTAGGGAAGGTTTCGCGCAAAGAACTGGGCCTGCCTGAGGAGCATCCGCTCCTCCTGCCTTTTGTGCTGCTGATCACCAGCTGGATCTATTACAACTATTTCAAAGGGCGGCCGCAGATGATCTCTTCCGGGATGATTGTGTGGTTCTTCGTGTATCTGCGGGAATTCCAGCTGAAGACAAGTCTTAAATATGCCACTGCGATGTTGCTCCTCTCCTGCGCAATAGCTAATATTCACACCGGAGTATGGCTGGTGATTGCAGTGTTTACGGGCATGGCTGTGCTGGAATCATTGCTGGAGAAAAAACTAAATTTACGCCGTGCCGCAGTATTCATACTGGTCTGGCTCTCCGGACTTTTGAATCCGGCTGGTGCAAAGAGCTTGCTATATATCTTCACCGTAACCCATAATCACTTCAACATGCTCATCAACGAGTGGCAGCCGATCCAGTTCAACCGAATTGAGAATCTGCCTATTTTGCTGCTGCTGTTGTTTTTTGCGGTAACCCTTCCTTTTTCACTCTACAAAAAGCCCTTCCGCTTCTTCCTGATGGCTGGCATTCTCTATTTGGGGGTAACCAATTTCAAGCAAAACCTGTTTATGTGGTTGTTTATTCCTTATTTCGCAGGCGTTTTCTTCGAAGTGGTACCGTATTTCCGTAGCCTGTCCCTGCGTCTTGGCCGGGGGACTCTGATGTTTGCACTGACAGTAGGCCTGTCCCTTAATATCGTCTGTATTTTCACCGTACCGCCGGCTATCGATGCCAGAGCTTATCCCGTGAAAGAAATGGACTATGTCCTGGAACATGCGGCACAGGGCGTCCGACCTAGGGTGCTCTCCAGCTATGGATCATCCGGTTATGTCATGTACCGCGGGGGTGACGTGCTCTGTGACGGAAGGCAGGACCCTTTTATCACCAAAGCCTCTGCCGGCCCGATGGGCTGGACCGCTTTTGAGCGTTCCATGTACGGTTTCTCGGAATACCTTCCCGATATTGTGAAGTTCGACCATCCCGACTTTTTAATCGTCAAAAACAACAGCTCCACGCGGCTTTATCAGGACTGGGTTAAAGCCTTTGGAACACCGGTCTTCAAAGGAGACTATGGCAGCGTATTTTCGTTATGAGAGGTTGCAGAAAGGACCTCCTCCGGTTCCATGCTAAACAGGCATAATCCGCTTCAGATAGAGGGAATATACCTGTTACTTTATTATCCATTGGCAGCTCACGTAGGAACACCAATTGTTATATGGACAAATGTTGCAAATAGAACAAACCTGTTGTAGCCTGACAATAGTGCGTCTCATTCATTACATAAAGGTGGACCGGCCATGATTCCTGAGCATTATTCCTTTACCGCCGGCTTTAATCTGCTCCCCGAGGAGCAGGACCTTGCCGTTCTGTTCAGCGGTGAAGGCCAGCCATATCCCGGTCATAAAATCGGACCATCCGTTCATGATTATTATCTGATCCATACGGTGTTGGAGGGTGAGGGCTGCTTTCAGAGCAGCACTGTTTCTCAGCAGTGCAGGAGCGGAGACACCTTCGTAATCTTTCCCGGCTCCCTCTTCAGCTATCAGGCGGATGATCGTAACCCGTGGCATTATGCCTGGGTTGCGCTCCAAGGCACCGGTGTATCCGGGCTTCTGTCCGATATCGGCATTACAAAGGAGCGGCCGCTGCTGCATACAGAGAATACCCTGGAGCTGCATAGCTTGTACGAACGAATCCGTCTGTGCTTCCGGCAGTCTGCTTATCCGCGTCTGGAAAGTCTGGAGGCCTCTGGATGGACGCGGCTCCTGCTTCACCATTTCGGACAGGACAACCTGGCCATCCTGCCTGCCAGGCCTAAGGAAATGCCGGAAATCATCGACCGGCAGATTGACCAGGCCATCCGCTGGATCTCCCTGCAGTTCCATCAACAGATCAGCATTGACCATATGGCCGCTACGCTCGGTTACCACCGTGCGCATCTGTCCAAGGCTTTTAAGCAGAAAACAGGCCTCTCCCCCAAGCAGTATCTGCTAAAGATGCGGATGGACAAAGCCAAAGGTCTGCTTGCCGGCCCCCTCACCATTGATCAGGTAGCTTCGTCTGTCGGCTTCAACGATGCACTGTATTTCTCCAGGCAATTCCGCAAATTCAGCGGTATGTCACCCAGTGAATACCGCTCAATGCTGCGGCAGGAATAGACGGCGCACCTGTTAAGCCGTGCGTTCTTTTCTCCGGCGCACCAGCCAGAGAACGATAAGAATAACAACGGCACCGCAAATGATATAACTCACAGGACGCATGTACTCCTCAACGACTGTCCAATGGTCTCCAAGGCGATATCCCAGATATACCAGAGCGATATTCCAGGGCAAGGAACCCAGAGCTGTAAAAAAAACAAATTTCCCGGGTTTCATCCCGGCAATTCCAGCGGGTAAAGAAATGAAGGTCCGAATAAAAGGCAGCATCCGGGTGAAGAACACCGTACTTTCACCGTAACGGTCGAACCAGCGCTGGGACTGCTCCAGGTGACGTGAATTAAAGAGAATATATTTACCATACTTTTCCAATAATCTTCTGCCTCCATGTGCCCCCACATAAAATGCGGCTATAGACCCAACGAGATTGCCGAGCACTCCCGCGGCCACCACCTCCGGAAAAGACAACGCTCCTCTGGCAATCAGCAGTCCACCGCTAAGCATAATGACCTCACTGGGAATGGGAATACAGGCGCTCTCCAGCACCATCCCGATCCAGATTCCCCAGATTCCCAGCGTATTTACAAGATTCAGAGCGGCATCCGTTATCGCGTTCAGTAATTGGTGCATGCTATCCCTCCTTATCTTACCTTATTGCTCTTATCACACTTCAGAACCATTTAATGGTTCTGAAGCTCCTCTACAACGGGAAAAGACAGCGTGACTGCCGTTCCCTGTCCGGGTATGCTGGAGAGCGTTATGCTGCCGCTGTATCTTGCGACCAGTCGTTCTGCAATGGCGAGCCCCAGGCCGCTTCCGCCTTGTTCCCGGCTTCTTGACTTGTCCACGCGATAGAACCGCTGAAACAATAGGGGCAAGTCCTCCTCCGGCACTCCAATACCACAGTCCTCTACACTGATGTGAAGCCGGGACTCCTGCACAGCTCCATTTATCGTAATGGTCCGTGTAGACCCCGAATATTTAACAGCATTATCCAATAGAATAAGCAAAATCTGCTCCAGATGATTCGGCACGATATGGATTACCGCACCGTCTATGTCATCGAGATTCTGAGTGAAATGGAAATCGGGATGCAGCAAAGCAAAGTTCCGCAGGGTGTATTGAAGGGTATCATTGGCTATGCAAGGAAAGTCGTATAGCTCCCTGCTCTTCTCTTCTGCCCGTGTAAGCTCCAGTAATTCATTGACAATCCCTTTCAGTCGGCCCAGCTCCTGCACCGATACATTCAGCGATTCTTCAAGAATCATCGGATCATGTTTACCCCAACGGCTAAGCAATGAAATATGCCCTTCAATGATAGAAATCGGTGTCCGTAATTCATGGGAAGCATCCTCAACGAACTGCTTTTGGCTATAAAAGGAAGTCTCGAGCTGATCCATCAGATCATTAAAAACCCTGGCAAGCTGAGCCAGCTCATCATTGCTGCCCGAGATGCGTACCCTCTCCTGCAGCCCTTTTTGCTTAATGCTGGTCATGGTGTCTCTTAACGATTGAATGGGCCGCAGGAGCTGCCGGGACAAAAAAACTCCCCCTATCCCGCTGATGACGATAGCACCCAGCCAGCCGGCGATCATAACACCCAGCAGCAGATCACTTAGCTGATCAGAGCTTTCCAGGTTGTTCACAATTTCTATAGTTCCGTTAAACTTGGAGGTTCGCAGCGGACTTCTGACGATCAGAAGATGTTCTTCTTCATGCCAGATACTGTCCGTGGTTGTCTTCGTTGATACTTGCGGTTTCACCCATTCCTCCGGCAGTTGGGCAGATGCGGTTAATACCGGTTTACCGCGAGCATCCAGAATACGGATCAGCTGATGGCTCCCGTTGATGCTCTCAATAAAAGAATGGCTGCCGGCGATTCCTTCAGCCGTTTCGTTCTCTGCCCGGAAGTACCCTTGAATCTCCTCTATATTCTTGTGGAGGGCAATCTGCTCCTGATGCAACATCCAGCGGTTAATCACAAAATATTGCACCCCGTTGTAACTCAGAAACAGTACACACAGCAAAATAGAGGACCAAATGGCCAGCATCCAGCGGATGGACAACCGCGACAGCAGTGTGGTGACTCTTCTCATTTACGGATCACATATCCCAGACCGCGCAGAGTCTGTACAACACTGGGTTGTCCAGGTGAGTCGATTTTCCCTCTCAAATAGCTGATGTACACATCTACCACCTTCATTTCTACATCCGTTTCATAGCCCCATACTGCCTCCATCAGCTTCTCCCTGGTCATCACCCGGCCCATGTTCTGCATCAACACCAGCAGGATATCGAATTCGCGCTTCGTGAGCTCAAGGGTCTCCCCGGCTTTGGTAAGGGTCCGGCCCAGCGCGTCGAGCTGAAGATCCTGGCATACCAGCAGATGCCCTTCCAATAGAGTGCCCGCTCTTCGCAGTAACGATCTCATACGTGCGAGCAGCTCCTCAATCGCAAAAGGTTTGGCGATATAATCATCGGCACCACTGTCCAGCCCGTTGATTTTATCGGACAATCCGTCCCGGGCTGTAATGATAATGACCGGAGTCTGCTTCACCTTGCGGATGCGCCGGCAGACCTCAATTCCGTTAAGGCCCGGCAGCATCAGGTCCAGCAATATTAAATCCCAGTTTTCTTCCTCTGCCAGCTTCAGACCGTTAATCCCATCCTGCGCCCGGGTAACCGAATAAGATACATGCTGCAGCTCCAGTTCAATGAAGCGGGCCAGATTCTTCTCATCTTCAATCAATAGTATTCTGTTCATATGTGATCCTCTCCACGTGAAGCCATTCATTCATTCCTTCACTTCTATACAGGTACAACTAAGTGTACCTCTGCTTTCTTAAAGAATCATTAATTTATGAATGGTGTTCCTGATCAATTGTCACTTCACCTGTTCCAACTCTGATAAAGCTGTCCCAAAATGACCCTACCCTATCATTAAGCGAGTTTCAGGCGATTAAAAACGGAGGAATGGGCAGATTTACGCATAACAAAAAGGAGCATTGGGGGAAATGCTCCTTTTTGTCTTACATCTTCAAGTTGGTTGCTGTGATCGCTGGGCCCAGTTAGAATCCCAAACTTATATCTATAATTTACCATCAAAATTACATAAATACAAGTATTTCCTTTCTATTCCATGGAAAAACATTTCATCAGGAGTACGGTTCGTTTATTTGGATCTCTACATCATAGCTACGGAGTCATTTGTGTGTGTGATGTTCCTGGGTAGCTGCCTCATAACCGGCCCTTTGCAAAATAGAATGGACCACAGCCGTCTTCCCTTCGCAGTAAGCATCGATATCATATCGGAACTGCTCGGCCAGACTCAGCTTCACTTGTTCATATTCCCGTGCGGCTGATGGGTTGACCCGTAGATATTCGCGTAAAATAATATGCTCCAGATGCCCTTTACCGTCCTTTGGACACACGTACAGATGATATTTCATGAACCCGTCTTCCTGCTCCCGATTGAATGCCTCCCTGCCTTCGATACCGAGATTGCCTTGATGAACATATCCATATTGACTTAACCGCTCAACGATCTTCGGGAAAACCTCATAACTCTCCATCACCAAATCTATATCAATGATGGGTTTGGCTGATAATCCTTCAACAGAAGTGCTGCCGACATGTTCAATAGCTAGGATAAGATCACCAGTTATTTCATGCAGCCATTCGCGCAATCTGCCGAACTCACTCTTCCATGCGGGATCATAAGGAACCACTTCAACAACCTTAGTGTTTTTAGCGATGCTCTTCACCCCCTATACGTTTCTTAATAGACCAGCATTGTATGGCACAACTATTATAGCAGGATCTGTCAATTAAAATCTCAAATTACTTTTTGCCCTAAGATGGATAACATACTGGGATAAAATACAAAACACCGCATCATACTAAGCTTGGAGAGATGGAGGTGAACGTCATGCCCAAAAACAGTGCCGATCCCAAACACGACCGCGCCAATAACCGTGCGGATAAGAAAAACAATCAGCAGAATCACGATCATCTCACCGAGGAGCCTCAAATGGTTAGCAACAATAAAGCTGCCGATTATGTGCCAAGCTTAAATGGTGTTACCAAAAATGAAACTTAGTTGACGGAAAGGCTGCACCTCGTTGCTCTTGGACGAAAGTGCAGTCTTTTCATGTAACCATCTGGAATGGACTGCACATAAGCCAATCATGTCAAAAACCAGACGATACCTGAGCCCACCCGTGAGAATTTGTATGGATGGTCTGGCCTTTTTATTTAGCTTTCGTCCTGGTAGGTCGGTTGCTGTTACTCCTATTTGTGCTTCGACTGTACGGGGATTGAATCACATCAGGGAATATTCTTGAGGTCAAATGGAGGATTTTATAGTAATATAGAAGAAATGCCCGATTCTGGATTCTCAAACCGGACAGGAGGTGAACACAAATGATCCAGTACGACAGGATTATGGAGAAGCTGCGCATGAATCCGCTGAAAAATGTCACCTTGCTAAAAATGCTCACTGCACACCACCAAGTGATGGACAGTTATCTTATCGAACAGGAGAACAATTGGGGGATTCTGCTGCTGCTGCCGGCTAACGCTTTCTCATATGATCTCAGAGCTTATCCCAATGCCAACACCATCGTGCTCTTGGATTACAGCAGCCCGGAACTGATCCCGGCATTAATTGACCAGTTGCCCAAGGATGCCCGGCTTGTCTTCAAGCTTCAGGATGAGTATAGCGTACTTGCATTTTCTGAACACTATCCGCTGTATAAAACCCGCTGTTTTTACTCCTACAGCACAGCATCCGCTCATTCCTTTGCCGAGGACAGGGATACGGTGCTCAGTGAACTGCCGGATGAAAGACTATATCCGTTGTGGGCGGCAAATGGCTATTCCAGTGACGAAATCGGGCATTATTTTGCGGAAGGTGCTTTTTCCGTATCTCTTTTTGAAGGCGAATTTCCGCTGAGTACCTGCTTTGTTTTCCGTAATGAAGAACAGATCTGGGAAATCGGGGGTGTGCATACCGTTGAAGAAGGAAGGAACAAGGGATTGGCGAAGCGTGTGGTCCGCACAGCACTATTCCATACCCTGCAAAGGGGGTATATTCCCAGATACCAGGTTCAGGACAATAATGTTCCTTCCATTCGACTGGCGGAGTCTTTAGGTCTGTCGCTTGCGGTGAAGCTTACACACTGGATCAACTACATAGAACAGCCGATATAAATAAATACAAGTGGAAACGGCTTCGCCGTCCTTTTGAGGACGGTATCCGTTTCAGCGAGAAATAGAAGGATAATTTATCGCGTGAAACATAAAAATTCTTATCTTTGAACAAAGAGCACATCTCCGGTTGGAAAATATTATATAATACACTGGAGCCATGGTTCACAAAACACATAAAAGGAGCTATCACATGAGTTATCAACCCCCGCCATTTGGAAATCAGGAATATTACACACAGCCACCCGCGCCCGCCAAAACAAACGGCAAATCCGTTGCCGCCCTGGTGCTGGGAATTTTATCGATCGTATCTCCTTATATTGGTCTGATCTTTGGGATTATTGCCATTATTCTCTCCGCGATTTCGCTCAAAGAGATCCGCAACCGTAATGAACAAGGCAAAGGGATGGCTATTGCCGGGCTGGTCTGCGGAATTGTAGGTACTATTATTTATGCGGTTATTATTGCTATCGTTGTTGTTGCAATTATTTTCTTTAATGACTATGATGGCGGCATTAATTCGTTCAACAGCTTCAACAACATCTAACCTGCCCTATAAATCCTTATATTTTGAACATAAAAAGGAAGCGGACACCGGTTTCGAAACCTGGTATCTACTTCCTTTTTATGTTGCAGTATAGGCGGGGTGATTATTGCGGCGGCGTTCCTTTGCTCATCAGAATATTGATATTCTGCTGCTGGCGATACTCGGTAGGGGTTAAATGGTACCGTTTGCGGAACATCTGGGTGAAATGCTTCATGTCCTGATACCCTACACGCTCGGCGATCTCAGCCAGTTTCAATTTCGGATTAAGCAATAACAGCTTGGCCTGCTCCAGCCGCAGCGAAGTAACATACTCTTTGTAGCCCTGCCCGGTTTTTTGCTTGAACAGCTGACTGAAATAGGCCGGATTCAGGAAAACTACCGAAGCCATTTTTTCCAGGGACAAGTCTTCATAGAAATGCTCCTTGATATAATGCAGCGCCACATCTATCGCCTTCTCCCCGCTCCCCTTCATCGGTTCGAGCTCCAGTGCCTGTGACGCCGAGGCTTCTCTCATCCGTTTGACGACCTGCGGAACAGTATTGAAATCATAACTGAGGCCGGAGTGTATCATTTGAAAAGGGATCTTTAAATAGTGTGTGAGATGCTCCTTGACTTCATCCTGAAACTGCTGAATCGTGGCATCCTCCCGCAGGGTAATGAGTCCAAGCAGACTCTGGCGGTCATAGCTGACAACAAAGCCTCGCCCGTGCAGCTCAATAAGCTCAGACAGCACATTCTCGACAATGAAGTGCTCCAGCCGTATGCTTCTGTCCTCCGCATCCAGCTGCACCATCACCATATAGAAATGCTTATAATCTTCGATGAAGGGCTCAATGTCCAAATTACCGATATCGAGTCCTGAGGCTAAACGCTGAAAGACGCCTTCCCTCAGAAACCGCAGGCTCGCTTTCAGCCGCTCTCCCTGCCGGGAAATATCATTGTCCTGCTCAATTTCAACAGTGAGATTGGTGATGATTTCCAGCAGCTTGCTCTTGCCGATGGGCTTAAGCAGATAATCCCTCGCCCCAAGTCGTACCGCCTCCTGGGCATAGGAGAACTCACTGTGCGCCGAGATCACGACCCATTTTACATAAGGGTACCGGCGCTTGGAGATCTTCATGAATTCAAGTCCGCTCATCCCTGGCATCAAAATATCCGTCAGAACGATGTGAATCCGCTGCTCTTCCATAATCTTGACGGCGTCTTCCGCCTTTGCCGCCACAAATACCTGATGATCCGGACTGATCTGTCCGATGGTTCGCATGATGCCTTCGCGGATTACTCTTTCATCATCGGCTACAAGAATATTCACGTGATGTTGTCTCCTTCCAACCTAATCGGCAGCACAATGGCAACCTGTGTCCCTTCTCCGGGAAAGCTCTGAATGTGCAGGCCATATTCCTCTCCGAACATATGCTGCAGGCGGCGGTGCAGATTCTGCAGTCCAATCCCGCCTTTGCCGCCTTCTTTGGGCCTATCCCCGTTCAGGGACTGAAGCAGGCGCTCCAGCTGACCGGCATTCATTCCATCGCCATTGTCCTCCACAATCAATTGCAGAATAGAACCCTCTTCGCGTGTGTACACCTTCAGAATACCTTGGCGGCTCAGAGATTCGAGTCCATGCTTGACGGCGTTCTCAATAACAGGCTGCACCGTCATCTTCGGAACACGGATGTTCAGCCAGCGCTCGTCGATATCCATAATAATCTGCAGTCTCCCTTCCAAGCGGATGGAAATGATCTTCAGATAATGACCAATCTGCTCCAGCTCTTCACGCAGGGTAACCTCGGCGGCATCCTCCCACTGGCTGCTGTACCGGAACATGGATGACAGGGAGAGCACCAGCTCGCCCAGTTGCTCATTTCCCTCTTCATCCAGCATCCAGTAGATCATGTCCAGTGTATTGTAGAGGAAATGCGGATTGACCTGGGACTGCAGGGCATGCAGCTCTGCATTTTTTTCACTGACAGAAGACAGTTTCACGCGTTCAATCAGCTCTTCAATCCGCCGGACCATCCGGTTAAAGGAAGCTACGAGGATATTAATCTCCTGGTAGGAGGACACATTGACCATTCCCCGGAAGTTCCCGACCTCCACCTGCCTCATTTCGCGGATCAGCTTTTTTAACGGTGAGGAGATCGTCTGAGACACAATAGACGCAATTAATGTCGAAACGATAATTAGAATCGAGATGACAATCAGCAAATAACGCTTCATTTCTTTCAATTCCACATTGAGATCCTTATCCGGTGTAATACTCATTACCCACCACCCGGAAAAAGACAGCTTGGAGGCCACCACGAGACGTCCCGCTTCCTGCCGGACACTCTGATCCTGGAAACTCTGCAAGGAAGGCAGCGTTCCCATCACTGGAGCCGGGTCTGTTGCTGAGGTCACAAACCGCCCATCCTCTGACATCAAGTACACCTGGCTGTGCGCGCCCAGCTTGAGGTTCTCCAGAGCGTCAAGAACCGGCTGGGGATTCGTCTCGTAGAGAACAATACCGATCGGCTTGTGCTCATTCAGATCATAGATTTGCCGGCCAAAAGCAAACACCGGGCTATCCTCCACCTGGTCGATTAACGAATGCTGATATACGCCGAGCCAGACCATTTTGCCGGAAGAGGCTTGAAGCTGTTTGTACCAATTCTGACTGTGGTATTTCGGATCGACGACATTCATATAGTTCCCGTAATTATAAATCTTGCCCTTGTCTGTAATGACATGAATGCCTACCAGATCATCCCGCGAATAAAATATGGAACCGATAATATTGGTGATGGTCTGCTCATTAATGTAGGCTACCGCCGGCTCATCCGTTGTTTCATTAATCAATCGAATCATCTCGAAGTTGTTGCTGAGTGATTTGGACAGAGAATCGTACCCTTTGTAGAGCAGGCTGAACAGCCCGGCGGTCTGGGAGACGTTCTTTTGCGACAAATCACTGATCTTCTCATGCAATTGCACGGTAGTCCGGTTATAGTACAGCAGGCTGACAATAAGCAGAATACTGGACATGCAAAAAAGAAACAGCAAGAACAACCGATGATGGATGGAATGAAAGCCGCTTTTCATAGGACTCTCTCCTTTCAACACCTTGTCCTGCCGTTTCCTATTATAAATCTATCCCATTTTTATTTGCAACGACGATTAGCCTTTTACCGCTCCTGCTACCATACCTTTGGTAATTTTGTTGGACAGGAAGAAGTAGATCAGGATAACCGGCAGCGCACCCATGACGAGGAATGCTCCAATGTTGCCGTAATTTACGGAATATTGGCTGACAAACGTGTATACCCCGAATGGCAATGTTTTTAGCTTCTCGGAGGAAATAAAGGTTGCCGCCAGGATGTATTCATTCCAGATGTTGATAAAGGTCAGGATACATACAGTCATTACCGGCGGAATAGACACCGGAAGAATAATGCTGCGGAAGATCCGGTACACGCTTGCTCCATCAATAAATGCCGATTCCTCAATCTCATGGGGGATATCTCTCATAAACCCGGAGAGGATGAAGACAGCAATCGGTGTGGAGAATGCAACGTAAGGCAGGATCAGCGACAAATGAGTGTTCAGAACGTGAATGTTCTTGAAAATAATCATCAGCGGCAGCAGTGTCGCCTGCATCGGAATCATCATGCCCATCAGGAAGATCGTCATAACGATATTGCCGTATTTCCAGCGGAAACGCGAGATGGCATAAGCCACCATGGAAGCCAGCACGATAACACAGATCATTGTAATGCCGGTAACGAACACACTGTTGGATAAGTATTTCAGATAGCTGCCTGACGTATAGGCTTCACTGTAGTTATGCCATTGAAAGGTTTTGGGGAAAGAAAAAAAACTGCCATCCATAATTTCTTCATTGGTTTTCAATGAATAGAGTAATAACCAGAGTAAAGGATATAACTGGGTCACCACAGGAATTGCGAAAAGAAGATACACGATTCCTTTTTTGAATTTTCGCATGATCGCGCACTCCTTTTCTAATTGAATTTACGTTCAATTCTATTGAATATAGTATTGATAAATCCGGTAAAGACCAGACAGACTACAACCAGGAAGCTGGCAATCGCACTGCCGTATCCATACTTCAAAGACATAAATGAGCTGTTGTACATATGTGTGGAGATAACATCGGTTGCATGAGCCGGACCACCGGCGGTCATAACCATAACCAGATCGAAGGCCTGCAGGGAACCGATAAACGCCAGTACAATCGATATTTTAAAGATCGGGACGATCAGCGGAAGTGTGATGTAGCGATCCGCTTTGAATCCGTCCGCCCCGTCAATTTTGGCCGCTTCATAAAGCTCATCCGGAATATTCTGCACCCCTGTGTACTGAATCAATAGATGGTAGCCGAAGAACTGCCATAGGGATACGAGATAAAGAGCGAACATCGCAATTTTGGGCTCGGTCAGCCAGTTGTGTGTCCAGCTGTTCAGTCCCAGAGAAATCAGAACACCGTTGAGCATACCGCCCATGGATGCCGGGTTGTAGATCGTTTTCCACAATTGTCCAATAATAACAACAGAAAGAATAACCGGTGTGAAGTAGATCGAAACCAGTGTGTTTCCTCTTTTGACATAACGGTTAAGCAAAATAGCCATTCCCAGGCAAAGTGGAATTTCCAGCATGGAAGCTACGGCATATAGCAAGGTTCTTCTTACAGACGGCCAAAACACCGGGTCATTGAAGAACATATTTTTGAAATTGCCGAAACCGACAAATGTGGCAGACGTAAGTCCGTCCCATTTCAATAAACCTGTATACAGTGAAACCAGTATGGGTATAAACACAAGGCACACGTACAAGAACAGACACGGCAACACGAAGACGGCTATTGTGCGTGCTGGCACCTTCAGTACTTTCATCTTTCCCGCCTCCTAAACAAGCAGATTCTTTGTCTATAGTAGATGTTATGTTTCATTGATAAATTTCGGTGCGAAGAAGCCAGGTTCAGCTTGCTTCGCACCGAGAGTGAACGATGATTGTGGCTGCTTATTTATTAGCTTCGAATGCGGTTTGATGTTCTTTGGCTACCGCAGCGGAATCCATTTTCTGCACGAACAGGTTCTGGATACTGCTGAGATGCACCTGAGAGGTGGCCGGATTCATCGTGTTGTCAAACGAAAGGTCGCCGCCCTTAACTTGGTTGAACAGACCGGCAATGGTAATCGCCAGATCGGAGTAACCGGCTGCTTTCAAATCGCCGTCAACCTTTTGACCCAAACCTACAGCATTTTTCAATTCAAATTGTTTTTTAGGCAGATTGCTGGCGAAGAAGTTGAGGAAATCTTTGGTTTCCTGCAGGTGCTCACTGTTAGCAGATATTGCGAATGCACTTCCTGGTGCAAGCATGAATTGGTTAGGGTCGCCTTTGCCGTTAACTGTAGGGAATTGGAATGCTCCTACTTTACCAGCTACGGACGAAGCATCCACTGCGCCTGTTTCCCAAGATCCGATAACCCACATAGCCGCTTTACCGGATTTGAAGATGTTACCGCCGGCATTGGCGTCGATGGAAGTTGCGCCGTCAGGGAACGCGCCTGCTTGAACCAACTGTTGGAAAGCATCTACTGCTTCTACGAAAGCAGGATCTTCAAAGGTTTTCTTGCCATCCATTACGTCCTGCAGGAAGCCGGGGCCGCCGTTGGTGCGAAGCAGGATATTCATGAACAAGAAGGAGCCTGTCCAGGAATCTTTTTCACCGATTGCCAGTGGGGTAATGCCCTTATCCTTGAGGATCTTTACATCTTTAAGCATTTCTTCAAAGGTAGTTGGTGTTTTAGCGATACCAGCCTTTGCGAATAAATCTTTGTTGTAATAAACCACTTCGATGTTATTACCATCCGGCAGCGCGTATACATTGCCATTAAAACTGTAGTAGTCCAGCAGCCCCGATTGATATGTGTCTTTGAGTCCGTTCTGGTCCAGCATATCGTTCAGCGGAGCGAACAGTCCGGCATCTACAAACGGTTTCATTTGTGCAGCCGGGTTCACGATGGTGATATCCGGAACCTCTTTGGAAGCCGCTTGGGTTTTGAGCTTCACCTTTTGCTGGTCCGTGTTCAGCGTGTCCAGTTCAATCTTGATATTTGGATGTTCCTTTTCGTACTGATCCTTCAGCTCATGCACCATTTTGTAGGACGGTGTGGTTGGATCGGGATAAATGTTCTGGAAGGTGATGGTTACCTTCTTGTCACTCTTCGTTGTATTTGTTGCTGTTCCGCTGTTGGTGCTGTCAGGTGCTGTACTTGCCGCTGCGTTATTCTTGCTGTTGTCGTTCGAGTTGCCGCATGCCGCAACGCTTAAAGCCATTGCTGCTGTTAGTGCGACGGTGAATGTTGTCTTCATTTGTCTGTTGACCATGAATCAATGCCCCCTGTGTTCGTGATAGGTTTATTATCTTCTGATTAAGCGCTTCCAACAAGGTGGGAACTGCAGAAATAAGGTTTGTTTTTTCTAGGTATACCAAAAAAATACTCCTGTGCTCAGCAGCAGGAGTATTTGAAATTTCAAATCTATTCATTAACAGGCCTTGATATATATAGCATGGACAGACCTTCTTGCTGATTCAGCACGTTTTCTTTATTCCGTTCTCCCCCACTGTTTCAGCACCTCTACCAGCCCCGGAACATCCAGCCCATCGAGCGAAAAAGCTTTTCGCAGCAGGTCATGCGGAATGAATTCATCGTATTTGCCAAGGTACGGTGCTTCATCTGGTCCCAGTAGAGCGATCGGATTGGATGCAGCGGTGGCCTCCGCGATAATCTCCTGCTCCAGCGTCTCAGCATCTGTTTTTCCGGCAACAACCATATAATAAGGCTCCATGGGGGTTACCGAACGTAATCCCAGCGGGCCTTTGTGATTATTCTTCAGCAGCCGTTCCAGGGTACGGAACTGCCGGCTTCCGGCCCAAGGGAGAATGAACATCGAATCTCCGCCTGCAGGAAGCACAGAATGCTTAAGCAGTCCGCTCTCCTTGGCCAGGCGGCGGGCCCGTTCCAGTCTTGCGGCCGCACTGGGTGCCAGATAGGGGTACAGCACCGTAGCTCCCAGTACTTCACGAATCTTAGTCATAATGCGGGTATGCACATCCCCGCCCGCGCCTAGCCATAAGGTATCGACTTTACCGCGCGAGCCTTTGACATACACGGCCTTATGGCGGTTGTCTACCTCTTCAACCTTCCAGAGCTTGCCCGCAAGTGTGAAGCAGTATCCTGGCGGCGGCACTGTGGTAATCGAACCAATCTCCTCAGTGCCGTTATAGACCACATGCTCCTCGTCGTCTTTGAATACGGCATAGAACCGGAAGTTATTGACGATCTTCTCCCCCGCCAGCCCGATCAGCAGACTGCCCTCATCCATGGACTGAATATGACCCATGCCGATCATATATTCCATGAACGCATCATAATCGGCAGGCTCAATACAACTGAACGAAGGCAGGCTAAGCACTGCATCCTTTAGATCCTCCGGCTCGGCTTCGCCCATACTCTTCAGTATGCTCATCGTCTGATGGTAGAGCAGCCCGACAGGAAGCTGCCGCACGACCAGCGGCTCAACCCACTTCTCGCGCACATAGAGTTCGATAACCGCGATAGCCCTCAGCAGCGTCCACGGCATCCTCGCGGGAAGCTGCGCCTCCTCGTCCTCTTCCTCCGGTGTGACGAAGATCATCTCCGAGGCGGTGTCTCCCCTTCGCCCGGAACGGCCCAGCCGCTGCACAAAGCTGGCGCAGCTGTAGGGCGCACCAAGCTGCAGTACGCGCTCCAGCTCCCCAAGGTCAATGCCGAGCTCCAGCGTCAGCGTAGCTGCCGCCACCGCCGGACCACTTCCCTGTCGGAGCGCAGCCTCCGTCTCTTCACGCAGCATCGCGGAGATACTTCCGTGATGTACATGGAACACATCGCGCTCCCCCCGCTTCGCCGCAAGCCGCCGCATCTCCAGGATCGCCTCCTCAGCATCGGAGCGGCTGTTCGTGAAGATAAGCGCCTTCTTCGAATGTGTATGATCATAGATGAAACCATAATACGCCTGGCGCGCCCGCTCCAGATGTTCGGCCTGTACCTCGTCCCGTGCATCCGGGAAGGAAAAATGTTCTACGCTGAGGCGCAGCTTGCGCCCGCCCTGCGGTGCGGAGACCTCCACACTGTCGCGGGTACCGGCAGCCAGCCATTCCGTTACGGATGCGTAGTCGCTAAGTGTGGCAGATAGACCGATCCGCCGCGGGTGGCAGCCCGCCATCCGGTTGATCCGGGCAAGCTGGCTGAGCACCTGGATACCGCGGTCCGCCCCCATGAAGGCATGCACTTCATCGACTATAATGAAGCGAAGATCATGGAACAGCGCTGGAATGGCGTTGGGGCGGTTCATAAGCAGCCCCTCCAGGGATTCCGGTGTAATCTGCAGGACTCCGGAGGGGTTCTGCATCAGCTTCGTCTTGTCTGCCTGCGGTACATCCCCATGCCAGTGCCAGACGGGAATATTCCCTTCGCGCAGCAAATCATTCAGCCGGGTGAACTGGTCATTGATCAGCGCCTTAAGCGGCGCTATGTAGAGAATACCCACCGAAGCTGAAGGATCTTCATACAGCTGGGTAAGCGCCGGGAAGAATGCCGCTTCCGTCTTGCCGGAAGCTGTGCCAGAGGCTATCAGCAGATGATGCGTTGTATCGAACAGGACGCGGCAGGCGTCCACCTGGGCCTCACGTAGTGTTTCCCAGCGGTTCTTATAGATAAACTCCTTAATAAACGGAGCAAGCCTGTAAAATGGATTATCGCTCATAGGTCAAACTCCGCCAGAAATCCGTCCAGCTCGTTCGTCTCTGTTTCAGCAGGCTTTACCGTCCGCTCACCAACAAGCTTCTCGAACGATATTTCCGGATGCTGGTGCAACGTATGCAGCAGGTCCATGAAATCGCGCACCACCTCGCGTGCGGTGAGCAGCTCTTCCGCACCGAGACGGCCTACGGCTTCTTCCATGAAATATACGAGCTGCTCCTGCGTAAGCTTGGCCTCATAACCGTAGTGAAGAGCGTGAATATCCCGCAGCTTTTGCAGCAGCACCAGAATTTCCTCGTGAGAGAGCATATCCAGTGATATAATCGGCCCGGTAAAATTATTAAGACCCGTCCCGCCATAACGTCCGGCTACAAGCCTTGACCGCAGCGCTTCATAACTGAACAGCCCGCGGCGTCCGTCTTCGACGAATTGCGGTGTCCCTCCAATAAAGATCCCCAGCCGCTCCGCCTTGCCCTGCATAGTATCGTTGAACATGGTCAACAACTTCTCATAATTGCTCTGGCGCGAAATACTGTTGGTGATCTTATATAAGTTAACCCCTTCATCAATAAACAGCAGCAACCCTTGATACCCGATGGCACCCGTGAATTCCGCCCATAACTTCATATAATCATACCAGTTGTCATCGTCGATAATGACACCTACACCAAGCGCCTTGCGCGCTTCGGTACGGGTGGCGAACTCGCCGCGCAGCCAGCGCAGGGAATCCTGCTTGAGCTCATCATCGGCAAGCTTATGGCCGTTCCAGTAAGCGGCTAACACCTTGGCAAAATCAAAACCGTGTACGAGCCCGCGCATTTCCGAAGCCACGGAATAGATTCTTTGTTCCACCTCTTCACCGAGCTGCGGGGCGTCCGGGCCATAGCCCTTCTCCTGCATCACGGCTTGCTGCAGGGTAACGATCCACTTCTGGAGGATCATCTCCAGTGCTCCGCCGTCCGGGCGTGTTCGTGTGGACAGGTGGCTCATCAGCTCTTTATATGTAGCTAGGCCCTGCCCTTTGGTTCCTACCAGACGCCTTTCCGGGGACAGGTCGGCGTCCGCCACTACAAAGTCCCGGTCCATGGCGTAGTTGCGGATAATTTGCAGCAGGAAGCTTTTGCCGCTGCCGAATTTACCGGTAATCAACTTGAAGGCTGCGCCGCCTTCGGCAATATTATCCATATCACGGAGTATGGCCTCGACCTCGGGCCGGCGGCCAACCGCGATATGCTCCAGACCAATACGCGGAACAACACCCGCTGTCAGCGAGTTCATCAGCGCAGTGGTCATTCGTTTTGGTATCTTCAGTACACTCATCAATCATTCACCCCACCCAAGTATGGCAGCAACGGCATAAATTCCTCGTTCAGCTCTTCTCCATCGATCAGCAGATCACCCAGAAGATCCATCGCAGTCTCATTGATTCCATCGAACAGCAGCTCAGTCATCGTTCCACCGGCCGCAGCCAGATTGTTCACCACATTCATTCCTTTACCTTCTGCCAGAGCACGAACGACAGCCCATTCAAGCGGAGTCAGCGCAGCAGCGAACTGCTGTAAGATTGCAGGAGTACCATTACCCGCATCTGGCAGAGCCTCAGCCATAGGGCCACTATCTTCTATAATAAAAGAAGCTTCGGAATCCGCAGAGCGGTTCTCCTCCTCAGACACATGCAATTCCGCGAGTCCCGGCAACTCCTCTTCTGCCTCTGGAAGCCGATCCAACATTAGCTCGTTTTCCTCTACCGTAAGCAGTGTCCGTACGATGTCGGAATCGTTTTGAAGCTGCTTCAGCTTCCGGGGGTCAATGATAACCGCCGGGCCCTTTTCCTTCTGCTCTTCCTTCCGGAATTCACGCTGCAGAAACCGGGTGACCAGGTCTTCCATGTCGGCATCAACCTTCACATCCTTTAACCTGCCCCGGTAGCCCAGCAGCGCGCGCAGCTTATTCTCCGTCAGCCGGAACAGCCTGGTGATCAGACTGCGTAGTGGAGGAGATTTACTGATCCGCACCACTGGCACCAGTACAGAATAGCCGTATAACGAGATGTCGTACACTGCACTACGAAACAGATAACGTTCCCGCACTACTGCCGGGCCCGGAGGGAACATTCCGATCAGATTAGAGCCATGCTTGCGGGCTACGTATGCATCAATCAGCGCAACCACCAGCGGGATATAACGTTCTGCCGCCGCCTTGCCTTCACCTGCATAAAATTTCGATTTGCTCATATCGTAATCCGACATGACGGTCAATACTTCAAAAGACAACTGCTCCGGTGCAGAGGTCAAACAGCGCATCAGCTCAAGCTCCGCCAGATCACCGGCAAGACCGCGCGAACGGGAGACTATACCCGTCAGCGGGACCTCCAGATGATGCACAAATGAGAAATCCGCAATCCATCCGCCCAGGTATTGATCCAGTCTTTTATATTGATCCCGGTAAGCTTCCCATAACAGATTCAGCTGCCGGTATCCTTCCTGAGGCTCGTCCCAGCCCACACCATTAATCAGCTCGTAGACATGCAGAAAGATATAGGACAGATCCGTCTTTGGATACCTGCCCTGTCTGACCTCATCCCGCCAAAAGAAATACCATCTGCTCTGCGCTCCGGTCATGTGCCCATAGGTCGGCCAGTAGCTTTTGAAAGGAACAAACAGTGCTGCTGCTTCCTTGTGATCCGCAAGTTCCCTGGCCCGGACAACAAACTGGCTCTCTGTTGTAGTTACCGGTTCTTGAGTTTCTTCCATATCCCATAGCTGAAGCTGTACTGTTGACTCCTTCGGAGTCTTTTTCTTGGGCATGACCGCTGGTACCTTGTGAACCCTGGCCTCTGCTGAAGCACGTGGAGGAATCGGCACATTCTGCTCTGTGCTCTCCCACACCAGTTCTGTAAAATGCGGCTCTTTCCCGTCTCTTCTCAACTCTCCCACCCCCATTCCGGTCTTACGAAAAAACGGTCCTGTTCACAGAAGTGAAGGAACCGTTTGTGTTCTTCTGGTATGAAGTAACGCTGTCTGCATCTTACTATTAATATTAGCATTCTTGACGGACGAACATCAAGCCTGCCACTGAAGAATTGGGACTAACTGAGCTCCATTCCTTTGGTCTCTTTGCCGAGGAACAGTACCGCTAACGCACCGATGATAATGGTCCCGAAAAAGATCATGAATATCGATCCGATCCCTACTTCATTGCCAACCATGACTCCCACCAGCGTGGGTGCGATAATCCCGCCGATCCGGCCAAAGGAAGTCGCAAGTCCTGCCCCCGTTGAGCGGATGGCTGTCGGGTACAGCTCCGGTGTGTAAGCGTACATCCCGCCCCATGCGCCCAGATTGAAGAACGACAGGCAGATCCCGGCAGCCATCAGCATGCCCTCGGTATTTGAATTTCCGAACCACGCAGCACTGACCGCTGTGAGCAGAAGATAAATCACAAGCACAAACTTGCGGCCGAATTTCTCGATGAAATAAGCTGCTGTGAAATATCCCGGCAGCTGTGCCAGCGTCATAATCAGTACATACTCAAAGCTTCTGACCAGACTGAAGCCTTTGATTACCATGACCGTAGGCAGCCATAGAAACATGCCGTAATAGGAAAAAACAACCGTGAACCACAAAATCCAAAGCATGATCGTCGAACGCCGGTATTCCCCGGACCAGACGGTGGCAATGCGGCTCCGCAAGGGTACAGGAGCTTTCTTTTGGATCTCTGCAAATCGTGGAGAGTCATCAATCGCCCGACGCAAGTACAATGCATAAAGGGCAGGTACGGCACCAATAGCAAAAGCCACTCTCCAACCGTAATCCGGAATCACGAAATAAGCGATTAACGCCGAGACGATCCATCCGACCGCCCAAAAGCTCTCCAACAGGACTACCGCCCGGCCTCTTTCCTTCGCAGGCATACTTTCCGAGACCAGAGTTGAGGCTACAGGCAGTTCTCCGCCAAGTCCAAATCCGGCGATAAAACGCAGCACACACAGCATGGCATACCCGGCGGCAAAAGCCGATAATCCACTGGCCAGTGAGAAAATAAGAAGTGTCCACAGCAGTACCGATTTACGTCCGAAACGGTCAGCCAGAATACCTGCAGCCGCCGCGCCCACTGCCATACCTATAGAATTGATGCTCGTCAAATATCCGATTTTTTCCGGTCCGAGGCCCCATTCCTTGGCAAGTGCCGCCACCACAAAAGAAATCATCCCCACATCCATCGCATCAAACATCCAGCTAAGGCCCGCACTGAACAGCAGTTTCCTTTGCTTCGGATTTTGCAGTAACGACATATTATTTAGCATTGTGCACCTCTTCCCTAACTCCGACTAATCAACCTGGTATTTATTGCTTGTTTCACTTACACATTCTAAGATTGGCGGGTTCAAAAATCAAGGAATAGCGCTGCGTTGCAGTATTGCCGGGCCAATGCCTGGAAATAGCAGGTCTGTACGGAGATGGCGGCAATCATTAGCATATTCCGTACGGCATGCCGCTGGGACCTTGTTAAATGGTTCAAACGCTGCATCATATGATCGAGCGATACCTTAAGCACCCTGTCCGCCTTAGAGGAGAACTCCTGCTGCGCGTTGCGGTCGGCGATCCCCTGGATAGGCATCACAGGACTGCTCTTAATTTCCTCAAACAACTCCGCATAGGCATGATATAGCTGTGCGGGTTCAACCAGATCATCATCGTCCCGATCCGGGGCGAGAAAGAGCATCCGGAACAGCTGGCGGATACTCTCGAAATCAAGCGCTGCTTTCAGGTCATCGATCATTAATAGAAGCGCCGCCTGATTAACGGAATATTTTTTGCCCTCCCTGGGCGAGCCCAGGTATTCTTTGAAATCGCGTTTCACCCAGTTCTGCATAGAAGTGGCAGATAGTGTAGAATACTCAATCAGGTGGCCCAGTGTGGCGATTTCTCCAAGGGACAGCCCCTTTACATTTCCGCCTTTGATCAGCTTTTGCAGAATGGGAGGAATCTCCGTGGACAGAAAAGCCGGGAGCGAAGCCCCCTTTTCCACCTCTTCATAATGAAATTTTGACCAGGCAGCCTGCAAAATATGCAATGGCTTCCGTTCCACAGCCCCGTGCAGGGACAGCAGCAATTCCGACATCTCAATCCGTGTGAGTGTAAAAGCTTCCATATATGGCACCCCTTCGCCATTTGATTTTCTATTGAAAAGTTCGTACAATGAGTTCATATGAACTCATAATATGAGTATAACCTATTTTAACGACGAGAGGGATGGTAAAGATTTTATGGGTATAGGACTTAGTTTGACGCTTGTGGCAATTTTGATCATTTTAACCGCATTTTTTGTAGCGACGGAATTTGCATTAGTACGGCTGAGAGGCAGCCAGATTAGCCAGATGGTGCTGGAGGGCAAGAAGAATGCCCTGGCGGTACAACGGGTTGCAGCTAACCTGGACGGCTATTTATCGGCTTGCCAGCTGGGGATCACGATTACGGCACTGGGCATCGGGGCTTTGGCGGAACCTGCGTTTGAGCAGCTTCTGATTCCATTGTTCGATCTTGGCAATATCAGCCACAGTGTGAGTGAGCCCATTGCTTTTGCACTGGCATTCATTATTGCCACATTCCTGCATGTCGTAGTCGGTGAGCTTGCTCCGAAGACGGCCGCTATCAATATTCCGGAGAAAATCGGTCAAATCACCTCACCGCTGATTATTTGGTTCTACAAAGTTTTGTACCCGCTCATTTGGCTGATGAACGGTTCCGCCAACCTGCTTGTCCGTATGTTCGGGATGAAGCCGGCAAGCGAGCATGGAGATGCGCATAGTGAAGATGAGATTCGTCTGATTCTCTCCGAGAGCTATGAGAGCGGTAAAATCAACAAAGCCGAATATGGCTATGTAAACCGGATCTTCACCTTCGATGAAATGCTGGCCAAAGAGATCATGGTGCCCCGGACAGACATGGTTTGCCTGTTCACCGACCATTCCCTGAAAGAGAACTTAGAAATCATCCGTAAGGAGCAATACACCCGTTTTCCGGTGGCTGACGGAAGTAAAGACAACATCATCGGAATGATCAATACCAAACAGCTTTATCTACAATACGACAACAATCCCGACTTCGATTTCAAAGGCTTGATTTTACCGCTTCTAACCGTGTCTGAAGTTACTCCAGTGAAAACCTTGCTGACCCGTATGCAAAAAGAGCGTGTGCATATCGCCCTGCTGCTTGATGAATACGGCGGAACCTCCGGTCTGATTACCATCGAAGATATTCTCGAAGAGATTGTTGGTGAGATCCGCGATGAATTCGACGGTGACGAACGCCGCAATATCGAGAAGCTGAGTGATTTCCATTATTTATTCGACGGCAATGTCTCTGTCCTGGAAATTAAGGAACTGACAGGTCTTGATCTGCATGACGATGAGGTAACCACGATCGGAGGATGGCTCTACAGTCATCTGGAGGAACCTGCAGTTGGTAAAAGCGTGACCCATGAACATGTCAAGCTTACCGTCCTTGAAATGAACCGGCACCGGATTCGTAAAGTTGAGATTGAAATCGGACAGCCCGGATCGGAAAATCAATATGTATAACCGGAATAATTAAACACATTAAATATAGCAAAAGGCGCTCCGGTCTGGAGCGCCTTTTCGTGTGAAGAACAGCCAACGGAACAGAGTTATCGGAAGTGCTCTGTTATATATTTAATGTTATTAATCTTTTATATGATTTAATGCCATTAATTATTTTCTGGCTTCTCTTAACATCGGCATATCATTAGTATGTTCCCATCCGGGTCCTTGAAATTGAACCAGTGATCATGCTCGATGTCAGTCAGCAGCTCTGCTCCGGATTCCTTGACAAAATCATAGGCCGCATCAATATCCTCAGTGTTCAGGTGGAAGGAAGGAACCTTCAGTACGGCTTCGGTTGTGAAAATTCTGCTGTCCAGCACAATACCGGGTCCTTGCATTGGAACCACGTACAAATGATTGAACAGCACTTCGCCGTCAAGGGGAAGCCCCAGTAAATTGCAATACCAGTTTTTTGACCGTTCAATATCACTTACCGGAATAAAAACAGCGCCAATCTGATTCAGAATCGGACTTGTCACAGCCAGTATGCCTCCTCTATAAAACTTCTAATATATTTGGACCTCTTAACCATTTCGATAAAATATGCCAATTCCCTCCCCCTTTAGAGGATGGATATGAAGATATGGTATAATCTTGTCAAATTATCTTCAGACGTCAGGAGAACATCTATTGACCATCGTACCTTTTAGACATCAAACGCTGACACCACCCAAAATATTATCCCTGGGATTCATACTGCTGATCGCAGCCGGAACGATCCTTCTGAGCCTCCCGGCGGCTTCCACCGGAGTGAGAATTTCTATAATTGATGCTTTGTTCATGGCGACCTCAGCAACCTGTGTAACGGGCCTTGCCGTCCTTTCGGCTTCAGCCGTTGTAATTCTGGGCGGAGCCATTGTCTTTTTTGGGCTGGAGTTGAACAACGCCCTAAGGCCGCTGCATCCCGGGGGCAAAATGATGGCCTCTTTCCTTCAGGCGATTACCCCGCGCTCTGGCGGTGTTACAACCATCGAGATTCCGCTTCTGCGGGAATCCACCCAGTTCCTAATGGTCCTTCTCATGTTCATCGGTGCGGCTCCAGGCTCCACCGGCGGGGGGATCAAGATCACTACCTTCGCTATCCTCGTCAGTACAGTTTATGCCAAGATCCGGGATAAGGAAGGTATTGTCATTTTCCGCCACCGCCTCTCCAAAGAAAATGTATATCGGGCAATTACTCTGTCCCTACTCTCGCTCATGCTCGTTGTTGCCGCCACGATGCTGTTGTCGGTCACCGAAAGCGCTGATTTCTTGTCTGTGCTCTTCGAGGCTGTCTCCGCATTTGGCACCTCTGGCATCACCATGGGGCTTACACCTGAGCTTACAACGATAGGCAAGCTACTGGTGATTGTTCTGATGTTCGCCGGCCGGACAGGCCCGTTGACGCTGGCTTACGCCCTCAAGCCTAAGAACAGCAAAGAGCTCTACCGCTATCCCGAAGGCAATATCACGATTGGCTGATACGAGCAGAAACCGCTTCATCTATTCACAACAAAAATGCGACCCTTTAACGGCATCACTCATGCCATTAAGGGTCGCATTTACTTTTTCACTCTTCCTCAGCCTCTTCCGGAATCTCCTGGGTATCCAGTGCAGCATCCAGCAGCAGATTGTAGACATCGTCATCATTTTCAAGCAGCGCATCGGTTTCCAGGAACTGCTCCTCACTTCCCGGCTCACCGGCAAAGCTCAGACTGTAATCCCATTCCGTGCCGCGTTTGCTGAAAAATGTGATCTCATAAGGGGAACTGTGATTTTCAAGTGTAAAGACCGTTCTCCCTACGAAGCTCCGATCCTCTTCGCGTTTCATTTCTGCTTTTAGTATTTCCACGTTCATATTCATTTCTTCCCTTCATCATGTCCTAACTTCTCCTTAGTATATCATGAGATGAGAGCATTTCCCTACCTAATGTAAGCCAATTGACTTTTTTCATCCGGCGGTTAATAATTTAATACTAAAGACTAAATCAATCGAAATTGGAGGGAATTGCAATGACCCCACTGGAAACTCAGCTCAGTAAATATGCGGATTTGGCGGTTCAAATTGGTGTTAATGTTCAGCCCGGACAAATCCTCGTCGTGAGTGCGCCAATCTCGGCTGCAGAATTCGTTCGTATGATTACGGCCAAGGCATATGCCATCGGCGCAAGCCAGGTAAAAGTCAACTGGAGTGACGAGTTCATCACCCGCCAGCAATTCGAGCATGCCGCACCGGAAGTGTTCACGAAGGCACCTACATGGTTCGCCGGAGAAATGACCGAGTTCGCTGAGAATGGAGCAGCTTTTCTTCATGTCATCGCAGAGGACCCCGACGCTCTCAAAGGCATTGATCCGGAGCGGATTGCGAACTTCCAGAAAACCCGCGGAGCGGCACTGACCAAATACCGTGAAATGCAAATGTCCGACAAAGTCAGCTGGAGCATTGTTGCCATCCCGTCGCAGCCATGGGCAGATAAAGTATTCCCTGAAGTTCCGGCAGAACAACGCATCAGCAAGCTTTGGGATGCAATTTTCCACACTGTGCGCCTGGACCGTGAAGATCCGGTAGCGGCCTGGCAGGAGCATTTGGATACACTTGAACAAAAGGCCAATGTCCTGAACGCCAAAAAATACAAAAGTCTTCATTACATAGCACCCGGCACAGACCTTAGCATCGAGCTGCCTGAAGGCCATCTGTGGGCTCAAGGAGACAGCATCAATGCCAAAGGTCATTCTTTTGTCGCCAATATGCCAACTGAAGAAGTATTCACAGCCCCACTCAAAACCGGCGTCAACGGAACTGTAAGAAGCACGAAACCGCTTAGCTACGGCGGGAACATCATCGATAACTTCTCTATTACCTTTGAGCAAGGCCGGATCGTTAATGTAAAAGCTGAAAAAGGCCAGGAAGCACTGGAATATCTAATTGGACTGGATGAAGGGGCGAAATATCTCGGCGAAGTTGCACTGGTCCCTCATAAATCTCCAATATCCGAATCCAACATCCTGTATTTCAATACTTTGTTCGATGAGAATGCCTCTAACCATCTGGCCATCGGCACGGCTTATGCCTTCTGTCTTGAAGGCGGTAAGGATATGAACCAGGAAGAATTGATTGAAAGAGGCTTGAATACAAGTGTTACCCATGTCGATTTTATGATCGGTTCACCTGAGATGGACATTTACGGCATTACTGCTGATGGCACCAAGGAGCCGGTATTCCTGAAGGGAAACTGGGCGTTCTAACTGAAACGGAACAGAGAGATTGAGGGGAGCGGGAAATATGCTGAGTTTCAAGCAAAAGCTGGAGAATTACGCACTGCTGGCAGTAAAAATCGGAATTAACATTCAATCGGGGCAGACCCTTGTGGTCAACGCTGACATTGCTTCTGCTGAACTGGTGCGCCTGGTTGTGCGTCAAGCCTATGAAGCCGGGGCAAAGCTGGTCAAAGTGAATTATACGGATGAGCTTGTCACCCGGACAAGGTATGAGCTAGCCCCTTCCGAAAGCTTCCTCGAACCGCCAAAATGGCAGGCAGATGAGCTGGAAGATCTGGCACGCGGCGGAGCCGCCTTCCTGTCGATCGTTTCAACAAATCCGGATTTGCTGAACGGGATAGATCCCGTTCGAATCGCCGACAATCAGCGCACCGCAGGTCAAGCCATGGTCCCTTACCGTGAACTGCTGATGGGTAACCATGTCAGCTGGAGCCTGGTGGCTTACCCTTCTCCTGTCTGGGCAGCCAAAGTATTCCCGGACGCTCCGCCAGAGCAGCAGGTAGAACTGTTGTGGGATGCTATCTTCAAAGCAGTCAGAGCAGACCAGGAGAATCCGGTTGAAGCATGGAGCCTCCACCTGGGGGGCCTGAAGCAGCGCTGTGATATTCTAAATGCGAAGAGATACCGCAAGCTGCACTACACCGCCCCGGGCACGGATCTGACTCTTGAACTGCCTGAAGGCCATATCTGGTGCCAAGCCGGAGCTGTGAACGGTCGCGGAGTTCCTTTTCTCGCTAACATTCCAACAGAAGAGGTATTTACGGCTCCGCTTAAGACAGGGGCGAACGGCAAGGTCAGCAGCACCAAACCGCTGAGCTACAGCGGCAAGATTATTGACCGGTTCACCCCCACACTTGAAAACGGGAAAGTTACAGACTTCACAGCCGAGGAAGGTCAGGAAGCGCTGGCGTCTTTGTTGGCGATGGATGAAGGCTCGGCTTATTTTGGCGAAGTTGCCCTGGTGCCCTACCACTCTCCTATCTCGGAAAGCGGTATTCTGTATTACACTACGCTCTACGATGAAAATGCTTCCTGTCATCTGGCTATAGGTGCAGCTTATGCCTTCACCCTGGAGCAAGGGACGACAATGAGCAAAGAAGAACTGACAGAGCACGGGATGAACCAGAGCCTGACACATGTAGATTTCATGATGGGATCTGCAGAGATGAATATCGATGGAATCACGGATGAAGGTATTGCTGAACCTATCTTCCGCAACGGAAATTGGGCTTAATTCAAACTTCTCGATAGCTTGACATTTCCATTTACAACACAAAACACCCTGGAGTTTCTCTTATAAAAGAGGGCTTCAGGGTGTTTTTTTGCCTAACCAGCTAGTTTTAATCCTATAAATAGTCCAATTTTGAAGTTTTGTTCAAAATATATTCACAATATTGTTGAATTTATTTCACAATTATGTCACAATACAGTTAAGGATTCTATTTCCAAGGAGGTTGTCCCGATGAAAGAATCATTGTCCCATGACATGGAAACGGCTGAAGTTGACCGCACCGAAGTCAAAGCTCCAGTCGACCCGAGCATCGTTGCTTCCAATGCCATCAAGTACACGGCTTATGTCATGCTGTTTTTTGGGTTCCTATATTTTCTGATTGCTTACCTGGCCCCCATGCTGTAAGAAGCTGATTAATTATATATGCTCCATAGAAAACGCTTACGGCTGATACCTTCCTTTAGGGGAAAGAATCAGCCGTTTCTATTTCTATTTACCAGGACAATACTTTCCCGAGCCATTTAACAGCACCGGGATGCCATTCCTGTTCCATACGCGATCTGAGCCACGTCACTGCTTCTTCCCTAGTACCTTTAAATGCTGGTATCTTATAATCCGCCATCCAGTGGCTTACCGTTTCAAATGAAGTGCTGTTCCACCCATTTTTCTCTCCAGCCGCATTATGTCGCTCCTTAACTCCTGAAATGACAATATCCAATGTGCCTTGCAGTTCCGTAACGGCATTGTCAAATGCAGTTTTCTTCTCCTTTGCCTTCATATCCGCCAGCGTACGGAGTTCACGTGTCTCAATCCCCTGATTATCGCGAATGATCTGTAGCAAGGTTAATGCTTCCCTGCTGCACAGTCCGCTATCGTAGCGTTCCTCCAAGGAAAGCTGGCTACCCGCAGCCGCCGTGTAAGCCGGGAACCATTCACTGGAGACCAGGACTGCCTTTTTCCGAATGAACTTTCCATATGCAGCCACACCCTCGCCGGGGAAACGGGCACGCCAGGACCATGGATCCAGCTCCGTATCCGAATGCCAATTCTCAGCTAGGGTCAATCCGGTCACGGAAGGATGCTCCGGGAGGAGTGAGGCCAGCGGCAGGATGCCCAGCTTGCCAATAACCTCTTTCATTTCCTCATAAGTCGTGACTATTCCTTGCTCTTCCACTCTGCCCACGAATGTTTCCTCCTTAAATTCAACTCGTTACCCTTGTCCTGATCTACTCTCTTAAGCTCATGCTTCGGATACCAGCAATGAATGTGCTAATCAGCCGGTTTAAGCTGACGTTGGTATCCAGAGGCATGCCAAATCCTCCCTTGTTCTCCAAGGCAGCGAATCCGTGCAGCAAGCTCCGCCAGCCCCGGACCGCATGCAATTCTCCCTCAGCGCCAAGCTCATAGCCGGACAGCACTTCAATAATTAATGACAGTACCTGTTCGCTCGCTTTCTTCAGCTCCGGATTTCCTTCCTCTGGCGCCCGCAGCGTGGTCTCATACAGTCCGGGATGCTGCCTCGCAAAGCCAATATAAGCTTGTCCCATGGCGTGTACAGCTGCATCCCCCTTCAGTCCAACCGAAGCAGCAGACATTGCGGCATACAGCAATTCAAGGCCGTGTACAGCAAGCAATGAACGCAGACCCTGAAGTCCGTTAATGTGATTATACAACGACGGTGAACGTACGCCCAGCTTGGCTGCGAGCGCAGCCAAGGTCACTTCTTCTATTCCTTGCTCATCGGCAATTTCCGCAGCTGCCAGCACTAATGTATGTGTGTCCAATCCAGCTCTGGGTGACATTTCAGTTCCCTCCTTTCTTCTGCATTTCTTCGGCTTGTTTAATCGCGAACTTCATTTGTTCGACCGGTGCCTTAAGCAGATTTCCGTGTCCTACTGCTAGAAGCTTCGGTGAAAGTCTAAGTAGTTTCATCGCGCTTTCCAGTGCTTTGGCTTTATTCCAAGTAGCCATTGCAGGGAAAGGAAACAACGGTACAACCGTTCCTGATACAGCTGTTCTACGAAAGGTCTGAAAAGCATCGCCAACCACAAGAGCGCCGGTACGCTGATCCAGGTAAGACATCGAACCCGGTGTATGGCCCGGTGTCGAAATAGCTGTTAACGAGCCTATAGCATCGCCCTCCCGCAACAGGATATCCGGCACGGTGGTGATTTTAGCCGGAACACTGCCTTTTATTGGCGTCTGCAGTTCGTCAGCCCTCAAAGATCGGTCGCCCCTAAGCAAGGCCGAATCTCTTTCAGAAATATACACTAGCGCTGCCGGAAGCCGCTTCTTCAGTTCATCCAACGCTCCAACATGATCACCATGGGCATGTGTCAGTATGATGCGATTAACCGGTTTATTCAGCTTAGTAGCCGTGTCCATAATGCCCTGCACACTGAACGGCATCGCAGCATCAATTAACGTCAGTCCATCCTCTTCTTCTATAAGATAACAATTCACAGGAAAGAATCTGGGCATCCAGGTTAACTGCAGCAAATGGCCTTCTTGAGTTAATCTCATAAGAACCCCTCCAAAACTAATGTTATTAGTTATAATATAAACTAATGTCATTAGTTTATCAAGTGTTTATGCTCAAACATGGAGGATAACTTTTTATTCTATATTAGGAATATAAAGTCTACTTTTTCAAAACCATATGTGGTATCATTCGCTTTATATAATACAATTGTATTAAATAAAGGAGGCGTGCTGCCATTATGAACCGATTCAAATCTGGGAAAAGTACAGCAAAAAGCTCAGGAAAAAGGCTGCTGCTGTTTGTTTTATCTGCAATAATCCTCCTGATAGGTTCAGGATTTTTGTACGAATCCATAGCTTCGAATATGGCTAAAAAGCAGTATCCGCCACCAGGAAAACTGGTAGAAGCCGGTGGCTTCAAACTGCACCTAAACAAACAAGGTTCCGGGGGTCCTACTATTATTCTCGAAGCGGGAAGCGGCGAGACCAGCTTATCGTGGAGGAATATCCCTGAAGAGCTGGCTAAGATCGCAACTGTGGTCAGTTATGACCGGGCTGGTTATGCATGGAGCGAGTCATCTCCCAATGAGCGAACCGGCGCTAATATCGTCCGAGAGCTGCATGACGCGCTTATGAACGAAGGTTTACCCGGCCCTTATCTGGTTGTTGGCCATTCCCTTGGCGGAATGTACGCTCGTCTCTTCACTGAGACCTACAGGGATGATGTCGTGGGTCTCGTACTGGTGGATGCCAGACCAGAGAATGATGAACGGGAGACAGCATCTATTCTAAAAGCAGAGAACTTCGCCGGGAATCCATCAGCTGCCGTGCTCACCATATTGAAGCGTTCTGGAATTATGCGGTTGTTCCAGAACAGCCTTTTGGCAGGTATGGTTGCGAAGGAAGATCGGGGTGAATTCATTAATGTCATATCTACACCAAGCTATTTTACCGCCAAAGAGCAAGAAGGCGCCTTGGCAAGTTCAACCGAGGATGCTATCCGCGGGCAAACCTTCGGCGCTCTTCCGGTGCGTATCATTGCCCGGGGGCTTCCGCAGGACTATGCTTCATTCGGATTTTCCGAAGCAGGCGGTAAGCAGCTCGAAGCGATCTGGCAAGCCGGACAGCGCAGCATGCTGAACCTCTCCACAGACAGTGAACTCACCATTGCTAAACAAAGCGGCCATATGATTATTCATGATCAGCCGGAGCTAGTCATCGAGACGATACGCAGCTTGCTCTCTTTGTATTTATAGCATTGTGCCAAAATAAAATTCCAGCTTCTCCCGCGAGATCCTGTCCTCACCCCGCCAGTTGGCAACAGAGATAAAATCACTATCTCCGCCGCGCCCCGGCCGGGGCTCTTCCTGCGGCACCAATATTCCCGCAAAACCCCAAATCTCCATAAGCACATCGCGTTCCTGCTTACTTGAGGGGAACAGGTCTTTCCAGCGCTTCTCCAGTTTACGTGCCGTATCGCCAGGATCACACTCTTCCACTGCTTCTATCAGGCGTCTGAGGATTCTCAAATCTTCTCTGCTAATGCTGAGTTCTTCTTCTCTACTTAGGAGTTCAAGATCCAGCCAGCAATACAAAAGCTGGTTAAGACGGACCCCGCCCCATTTAACCCTTTCAAAGTTAAGCACATTTAGGTCTGCATTTATATAGTTCTTGTCGGACATGATATTACCCGCGTTACAATCTCCACAGCAACTATAACTGGCTCTCTCCAACGGGTGCTGTTCAAAGGTATGAAGTGCCAAGCCGGAAGTCAGTGCCCAGCTGGACAAAGCACTCCGTAAATGAACTTTCCGCGAAGACAGGCTATGTACAAAAGCTGTCGCTACCCGTTCTTTGGTGACGGCGCTATCATGAAGCTCCCGAATCCGGCGCACACATTCGTCATGTGTAATCGTAACCGGATCAAACATCAGTCCATGGCTTTTGGCATATTCAAAATCTTCACCAGCATATATAGCAGGTACATTCTTCCATCCAGCCGAAGACCAAAAGGTTGTCTGTAGAACTTTCTTGGCTCTTTTGTCCACACACTTTCCTCCCACCACTGATTTATACGATTCATGAAAGCATTATACATTAGATTTAGTCCAATGGTTTATCAGCATTTTGAGTTGATCTACTTATCATCGCTCTCTGTATCCAGTTGATACCAAAGAAAAATATCACACCCCCAGCCAATGCGCTTGCCAAATTTTTGAACAAATCTGTCGTTCCGCTTTCCAGCAGATCATAGCTGATCATCAGGACCGTCCAGACGGTTGCCCTATGGCACCGCTCAGCAGATTTGCTTTCTTGAACTTCTGCTTCTCTCCGGCTCTGCCCGAAAGTAGGTAGAGACCACTACGAATCTCCTTAACCGTAATATAGAGGCAGGCTGCCATCAGAATAAGAAATACATCCAACCAGTACTTTATATCCCACTGCAGAATAAATACCTTTACCATTATGCTGATCAACAGCCCCACAATCAACAGCCCCACAAGCACAATCAGAAAGCCGTGTGAATTCAGCTTTTGATTCTCGGCTGTAAGGCGTTCATCTTTGTAACCACTATTCTTCATGCTTCTTCCTCCCAGAAAATATCATTTAAGGTTCGCCCCAATACCTTGCAGATGGCAATACATAGCCGGATGGACGGATTATATGTTCTGTGGGTCCTTGTAAGTATCAATGGGCTGTTGGAAAATGTACATTGTTTCGAGGGAACTAATCGCCAAGATGGTAGCTCTGGTCGCTGTTGTCGCTCTTGGCGTACCCTGTGGATAGGCTCCCTTTAGATTGAACGTATCCGGGTAAAAGTCATTGTATATATTGACCTTAATATAATTAATGTTATAATGAACATTATTAATAATAATACGAAAGGATGGTTCAGTTTGGAGATTGATAAAATACCTGTATGGATACTTGCCCTAGAGCAAGAAGATGCTGTGTTTCTTAAAAATTTTGTTGTGAAATCGGGATCTTTAAAAGAAATATCCAAATTATATGATGTTTCTTACCCAACTGTACGACTGCGACTGGACAAATTAATTCAGAAGATACTGATGAATGACCAGCAGGAGGAGGAACCTTTTCAGGCGTTTATTAAGGGATTGGCAGTTGATTCCCGAATTGATTTAGAAACCGCTAAAATAATTATTGAAAAATATAAAAAAGATAAGGAGAAACGTAATGATTGAATTAATTATTGGTTTGAGTATTGCTGCTATATTAATGTTGGTAGAATATTTGTTGAGTGTAAAATTAGAAAATCCCTTGTGGGGAGGGATACTTCCTTTAATTTTGATTATCGGAACTGCTTATGTTTTTATGAATGGCATATTACAGCCAAATTCTAAAACCCTTTTTCCGTTTCTACTTTTAATCTCTTTTATACTTGGAGACTGGGGTACTGGACGTGAAAAGCATATCAAAAACCGCAAAGCTGAACTTGAAAAAATGAAAATAAAGGATATTGAGTATTAAAGCCTTTAGGAACTGTTTTCAAATTCTGAATGCCTGAGGGCTTAACAAAAAAATATGGTCCCTCACCAAGGAGGGACCATACTTGTTCAGAGTATCAGCCGAAGCGGCCCATGATATACTCTTGAGTCATTTGATTCTCAGGGTTGCTGAAGACCTTCTCCGTCTTATCATATTCTACAAGCGAGCCCAGGTAAAAGTATGCTGTATAATCTGAGATCCGTGCAGCTTGCTGCATATTGTGTGTGACAATAACAATCCGCAGATCCTCCTTTAGCTCCTTGATCAGCTCTTCGACTTTACCGGTAGATACCGGATCAAGGGCAGATGCGGGCTCATCCAGCAGGAGAATCTGAGGATTTACCGATAATGCTCTGGCAATGCATAGACGCTGCTGTTGTCCGCCGGATAATGCGAGTGCTGAATCCTTCAGACGGTCCTTGACTTCGTCCCATAGAGCCGCGCGGCGCAGGCTGCTCTCCACAATTTCATCCAGAGCCGCTTTGCCCTTGATCCCGTGATATTTTGGACCAAATGCAATGTTCTCGTAAATTGACTTGTAGAAGGGGTTAGGCTTTTGCCAGACCATACCGATTTTTTGCCGAAGCTTGATTACATCTGTACCTGGAGCATTGATGTCCACACCATCGATCCAAATACTTCCTTTCGTTGTGGAACCGGAGATTTCATCATTCATCCGGTTGAGCGAACGGAGAAAGGTCGATTTGCCGCAGCCCGAGGGGCCGATTAGCGCAGTAACTGTATTCTGTGCAAAAGGAAGACTAATCCCTTTTACTGCTTCATAAGTGCCGTAAAAAATGCTCAAATCCTCGGTTTGGAACGATTCGCGTACCATTGGTTCCGCTATACCCATCTCATATTCCTCCTATTGATCCATCGTATACTTGCTGCTAGCTCATTCTTTTTGAAGCCGTAAGCTTGCGGTATATTAAACGGCCGAAGTAACGGGCAGCCAGATTGAAAATAAGTACCGTAATTACAAGCACTGCCGAAGCTCCCGCTGCGATCTGTATGGCATCCGGGGCTAAGCCTTCACTGTTAACTTTCCAGATGTGTACTGCCAGCGTTTCTGCCGGACGGAAAGGATTCAGCGGTGAGGTTGGGCTAGCCGGGTTCCAATTGGCGAAATCCAGACGAGGGCTGCTCATGCCTGCCGTGAACATCAGCGCAGCCGCTTCCCCAAAGACACGTCCCGCCGACAGAATGGTTCCGGTGATAATGGTCGGCAACGCGACTGGAAGCAGTACAGTAGTAACTATCTTCCACTTAGACAGCCCAAGGGCAAAGCCTGCCTCCTTCTGCTGCTTCGGCACTGTGCGGAAGGCCTGTTCCGTAATCCGCACCATTAGCGGCAGGTTGAAGAAGGTAAGTGCCAGAGCACCTGAGACCAGGGAGAACCCGAGGTTAAAGGTGTTAACGATTAGCAGGAGACCGAACAACCCGACAACGATCGAAGGAAACGAAGACAATACCTCCACGATCAGACGGATGAAGTTGGTCAGCTTGCCTGGGCGGGCATATTCCGCCATGAAGATCCCGGCACCCAGGCCTAGCGGAACCGTAATGATTAGGGTCAAGACCAGCAGGTAGATGGAGTTGAACAACTGCGGCCCGACGCCTCCGCCTGCGCGAATCTTTTGCGGTGCAGAGGTTAGGAAATCCCAGCTGATATGGTTAAGGCCCCGGATCAGAATGTACCCCAATAGTCCTACCAGGATGGCTACAATAAGTAATGCGAAAAATACGATAAGTGCTGTGGCAATTTTGTCTGCGGTTCTCGGCTTCAAATTTTATTTCTCCTTTCGAGCATTCTTACGAGGAGGACAAAGACAAAAGTCATCAGCATAAGAACCAGCGCCATACTCCACAGCGCGTTATTTTGCGGTGAGCCCATCGTCGTGTTGCCCATGCTCAGTGTAATCACACTGGTCAGGGTCGATGCCGATTCAAAGAGCGACCGCGGAACGAAAGGCGCATTCCCGATAACCATTTGCACAGCCAGGGCTTCTCCGAATGCACGAGCCATCCCCAGCACCACACCTGTCATAATCGCAGGGAACGTAGTCGGGAGAATCACACGGGCTATGGTCTGCCACCGGGTGGCACCGAGCGCAAAAGAGGATTCTTTCAGATTTTGCGGCAATGAAGCCAGCGCGTCTGCAGCCACGCTTGTAATGGTCGGCAGGATCATGACCGACAGGACAAGCGCGCCTGCAGCAACCCCGATGCCCTGACCAGGGAACGTATTACGCAGAAAAGGAACAATGACGCTAAGACCGACGAAGCCGTACACGACTGATGGAATACCGGACAACAGCTCGATTACCGGCTGCAGCAGCTTTTTGCCCCAGCCTGGCACAATTTCTGTCATGAACAGTGCAGCACAGATACTTAGAGGACTTGCAATCAGTGCAGCAATCAGCGTAACCAGGAAGGAACCGGCGATAAAAGGAAACGCTCCATATGAAGGTGTGTCCGCTTCAGGCGACCATTTAGTGCCAAACAGAAATTCAGATACTTTTACATCTCCACTGGTGAATGTGGATATTCCTTTGGATGCTACAAAATATACCATCGATATAATGATGACTATCAATAGCAGTACACAGAAGGACATATACGCCCGTCCAATAAAATCTTCTATATGATGTTTTTCAATCTTTGTTTTCTTTGGTTTTGCCCTCAAGATGCTCCCTCTTTCTAAAGTGAAAAGAGAGGCAGAAGAATTCCGCCTCTAATCACTTGAAGTTCTAATGGATGATACACTTGAATGTTTTGTTGTGAATTACTTAGTAGTTACTTTACCCGCAACATCACGGGAAACCTGCATTTTCACAGCCGGAATATAACCCAGTTCCACTACATCACCATTCTCGTTCTGCACTTCGTCAGACACCATGTAATCGAGGAATGCTTTTACTACCTCAGTTGGTTCGCCGTTAGTGTACATGTGCTCATAAGCCCATACCGGATATTTACCAGTGATTACATTGTCAACAGATGGCTCAACACCATCATATTTTAATGTCTTGACTGAATCATCGAGGTAAGACAGAGCCAGGTAACCAATCGCTCCTGGTGTTTCTCCGATCATTTTCTTAACCGTACCGGAAGAATCTTCCTGAATAGATCCTTGAAGATCTTCTGTTTTGGTTCCAAGTGCGAAGTTTTCAAAAGTAGCACGTGTTCCGGAGCTGCTTGGACGGTTGATGATCTGAATCTTTTGGTCTGCACCGCCAACTTCTTTCCAGTTCGTTACTTTACCTGTGAAAATATCTACAAGCTGCTGCTTGGTTAAAGTATCTACACCTGCATCCTTATGAGTTACTGCTGCGATGGCTACAACCGCTACCTGATGGTCCACAAGCGCTTTTGCTTTTTCAGCATCGGCATCCTTCAGTTTTTCTTCTGCGAATACATCGGAGTTACCGATATCCACTTGCTTCTCAGCAACTTGAGTAAGACCTGTTCCGCTTCCTCCGCCTTGTACCTGAATATCAACGCCTTTATTGGTTTTCATGAACTTCTCAGCTACCTGTTCAACCAGCGGTTGCAATGCTGTAGAGCCTGAAGCCAGAATAGATCCGCTCAAATCTGTACCGCTGCTCGTTTCTGTAGGTGCATTAGTGGCAGCTGCGTTTTTCCCGCCATTATTGGTTGCTGCATTGTTTCCACCGTTGTTGTTGCCGCATGCCGAAAGTGCTACTACACTTGTTAATGCCAAAGCCATGACCCACGTTTTTCTGAATTGCATTTTTTTGTCTCCTCCTGAGTGTTTTGTATAGCCTCTGCTGCCGTGAATGAACAATAGACATGTCCACCGGATCAACATCCGCTATGTTTTGTGAGTATCTGCTGCTGGTTATCTGCTTCATACAAAACTCACCTTTGGAAGCATCAGACTGTGTTCGTGTCACATCTGACTCTTCCTATTCTAGAGCCCGTTCGTCAGGGAAAAGTATTAAGTATGTAAAGCGAAGGATAAAAAACATAATAGTAATTGTATATCACTATAGATATAATCTATATTAAGAATAAAATCCTTTAATGAATCCCTATTTTTGTGGAGGTACATGGTGAATATTGTTAAGCTTCAAATCGTAGTCCTGATTGAAAAATATAAAAAAGTAACCGATGTGGCTGCCGAAATGGGCTTAAAACAGCCCACCGTTTCCTTTCATATGAAAAGCCTGGAAAGCGAGCTGGGCACCCCACTTTTTCAATACCGCAGCGGACGGGTGCTGCTTACCGATGCGGGACGTACGCTGTATCAGTATGCATCGCGGATTGTCGCACTTGCAGCTGAAGCTGAACGAAGCCTCAAGCAATACTCCTCTCTCTCTTCCGGTCATCTCGAACTCGAAGCAAGCTATGTGCCAGGTACTTATCTTCTGCCTAATTTGGCATCGCAATTCATCCGCCAGCACTCCGGCTTGGATATTTCGCTGTCCGTGCAGCCGGATACTGTCATTCGCGAGCGATTGCGGGGCAGGGAAATCCAGCTTGCTGTTCTGCATACCTATGACGGGCAGGACAGTTCCTTTACAACCCGCACGATTGCCCGCAATGAGGCTGTTATTGCGTTTGCTGCAGGACATCCTTTTGCGGACATCCCGAATATTTCGCCTGATCAGCTTGTCCTGGAGCCATGGATTCAGCATGAGACAGGTTCTTTTCTGCAGGGAATTACGGATGAATGGGCTGAGCGGAATGGTGTGAAGGTGTGGGGACATGCTGTAGTGAATTCACCCGAGGCAATGAAAGGAATGATTCGTAACGGAGGAGGTGTGGGGCTATGCTCTAAGACCGGAATTGAGGCTGAACTCGCTGCGGGAGTCTTAAGCTGCATACCGCTGCCAGGTGTACAGCCCGAGCATGGTGAATTCGCACTGGCATGGCGGAAAGATTATACCCTTACCCCTTTACAACTTGCGTTTGCAGAACTGGCAGCGGGTATTGCAGAAGAGGAATAATTCAAAAAAAAGTATAGCCCCTTGAAGACACTGTTTACAGCGTCAAGGGCTATACCTGTTGGTTTATGAAGACTACTACATTTTTTCCGCCACTAATGCGAAGGTCTTGGGAATTCCTGCATCAAAAACGTCAGAAGATAAATTGGGCTCTTCGGCTAATTCCCGGATGATCAGCCCGCTTCTGGCTGCTGCTGTCACGATCTCACCCAATGTCCAGCGCCGCCAGTATACAACACTGTGTTTGTCTTCTCCCGAAGGTACTCCGGATGAAGGCAGATACTTGGAGTAAGATACCTTCTTTTCCTCCAATGAAGTGTCAAAATAATCGCCGCTCACCTTGTGCTTACGGATCTTGGCCGTTGATCCCTTGGAGGAAATCAGTTTCGTCGTGACGGGATGGAAATCACGCAGCACGAACCGGCCACCGGGTGACAACAGCCTGCACACAGTACCCATAAATGGGGTCAGATCCGTAAAGTAATGTACGATTCCCATTTCAGCAAAGACGATATCATACGAACTATCCAGCAGTTCTTCCGGCAGCTTCAACACATCCGATACGATGTATTGAAGTTGAACGCCCGATGCTTCGGCCAGTTCGCCAGCATAACGGGCGTTGGCTTCCGAGAAATCGGCCACACTCACATTTGCTCCCATGAGTCCGAGTGCTACGGCTTTCATGCCGTTAGAACCCATGAGATTTAGTACTTTCTTATCCCGAAACTCGCCTAGGTAGCTCAGCAGAGGGTACAGCTTGGCAGCAGGATCTTTCATGAGCTTCGCCGCAGCTTCAGCAGGAGTGCCGAAACGGGCGGTCCAGGCGGAGTAGGTATCCTCATTCCACAGCTCTTCACTGGAAGGAACTACGCCTTGTCTTTCTTCCGGATCGTTAGGTTTTGGTTTTGTAAATTGATCATGTTCATTCATGGATAGAAACCCCTTTATCTCTATTAATAATCTATTAGGATGCGCTCGGAAGTGCTTCCTTTACCTTCACCGCTTTTTTGCGTCCTGCATATAAGTATACAGCGAGTCCACTCATTACCAATACTCCACCGCTCCATTGCAGCCCTGTCAGTTGTTCACCCAGGAGTAAAAAGGCCAGAATGCTCGCCCCCACTGGTTCACCCAGAATGTTCATTGATACTGTAGTTGCTGAAGCATACTGCAACAGCCAATTGAACAGAATATGCCCGAATACGGTGGGAACCACAGCCAGCAGAACAAAGATTCCCCACTCCCGCGGGGGATAATCAAAGAATGGAATGCCAGAGAGCAAATTATATACGCAAAATACTGCCGCCGCCGAAATAAAAACGATCAGGCTGTAAAGATAGGATGGCATTCGGGCCACAAGCTTCTGTCCAATCAGTAAATGGCCGGCAACCGCAACAGTCCCCCCGATGGATAGCAGGTCACCTGCGAGGTTGTCCGCAGAGAGGCCAATATCTCCCCAGCCGATAAAGACCACACCGATTATGGCGATGCCCAGACCCAATATAGCGGCAGAGGTACTTCTTTCCTTATACAATATGTAGGCTCCCAGCATAATAAATACAGGCTCCAGCGCCATAATCATGGTTGAACTGGCCACAGAGGTATACTTCAACGAACCCATCCAGAGTAAAAAGTGCAAGGCCAGCATAACGCCAGAGATTCCCAGCATGAGCCAATCCTTACGGCGCAGCGCAAATGCCGCTCCGCTGTACGGCCTGGCAAAAGGCAACATCAAAAGCGAGGTGAAGAGCAGCCGGTACATACCTTGAACGGATGCTGGAGCATCCGACCATTTGATGAAGATTGAAGAAAACGAGATGGCCACAATTCCAATTAGCATCAGAAGCGGGACAGGAACGGGTGGCTTTTTTGAATTCACGGATGGCTTCCTTTCAGGTTAGATATAACTCACTATGTTAATTTATCGCAGAATGAAGAAAATTGCAGCCATTTTCACAATAAATAAGCAAATAAAAAAGCATGAACTCCGCTTCCTGGAAGAAGTCCATGCCTCTATTTATGAAGATCCTTATCCGGATGCCTACGTTCCATACTAAGGCTTAAGCACAACCTTGATGCAATCCTCTTCCTTCTCATTGAAGACCTTGTACGCATGTTCTGCTCTGCTGATCGGCAGCCTGTGCGTAATGATATCCGTTGGATCAAATACATTTTCTTTAATCATTGAATATAAAGCGGGCATGTAGTGAATAACCGGAGCCTGTCCCATCTTAAGTGTAATATTGCGCTCAAACAGATGTCCCAGCGGGAACATATTATAGTTAAGCCCATACACACCGACCAACTGGATCGTTCCGAACTTACGCACGACCTCTGCAGCAATCCTGAAAGCTCCAAGCGAACCCCCTTGCAGCATCAGTGTGGTTTCCACCTTTTCCACCACTGTTTTTTTGGCATCGAGACCGACGCAATCAATAACTACATCTGCTCCACCGCGCGTAATTTCTTTTAAATGTGACTCAATGTCCTTCACTTTCTCAAAATTGAAAATCTCCACATTATTGGTCTGCTTGGCATGGTGGAGACGATACGGAACATGATCTACGGCAATCACCCGGGATGCCCCTTTGATCCACGCGAACTTTTGAGTCAACAGCCCAACCGGCCCACAGCCCAGAACAATGACCGTATCTCCCCGTTTGACGCCGGCGTTCTCAACACCCCACCAGGCTGTCGGCACGATATCTGAGAGAAACATCAGCTTCTCATCATCCATCTCTGCATCCTCAGGCACAACAAACGGGCCAAAATTGCCATAGGGTACACGTAGCAGCTCAGCCTGACCGCCGGCAAACCCGCCATACGTATCTGAATAGCCCAGATAACCACCTGTATCCTTGGCATCGTTGGCATGATCACATTGGCTCTCCATTTCATGACGACAGAAGTAGCACTGGCCACAGGCTACGTTAAACGGAACAATGACACGGTCGCCCTTCTTCACCTTGGTGACCTCCGGACCCACGTCCTCCACGATTCCCATCGGTTCATGCCCAATAATGTAATCGTCATGCATACCAGGGATTTCTCCATTATAGATGTGGAGGTCCGAGCCGCAGATGGCTGTAGAGGTTATACGGACGATGATGTCATCTTTTTTCTCAAGCTTGGCATCAGCAACTTCTTTGACAGCTACTTTCTTCTTGCCTTGATAGGTTACTGCGATCATGTATGACCACTCCTTCGGATGAAGAGATATGAACCAGCAGGCTATAATTCCTGCAATCCATACTATGTTATGCCCCCAAATCCTTCAGGTTTATCCATGCAAGAGAGGAGAATACATCATCAGTGCAACATTCTCGGCAACCGCTTCATCGGCCACCAACTCGCCTTCAGGCGTCATTACCTTGCGCCGGATGCGGTTTCTGCGGATGTAACCTCCCCACGGTTCCAGACTGATCACATGCTCCGCTTCGTAAACTTCATACGTATAGAGTGGCTCGGCATCACAGCGCCATTCCCCATATAAGTGAGTGTCATCCAGCCACAGTCTAAGCTGATAGGTTTCTTCGGTCGGATTCAGGAGCTGCAGATCCAGATAGTTATAAGCACAGGTCGCCCCGCTGCCAAAAGGCTGAGTCCGTTGTTCATCCGGAAATACATCATAGCTGTGGCGGTGCCGTTCCGTAACACAAAGCGTCGTATGCAGAGTCATCCAGTAGATGAGATTGGATAACTGGCACAAGCCACCCCCGGTTCCGGAACGAAATCCGCCGTAATACAGAACCATCCCATCAAGGTACCCCTTCCGCCGGGTCGGCTTTCCGATGTTCTGCCAATAAGAAAATGTCTCACCGGGGCGTATTATCAGACCATTTAGCTTCGAGACAGCAAGCTTCAGGTTTGTAATTTTGTTATACTGCAGCTGCATATCAACATTCCGCAGACTGCGCAGCAGCGGTGTTGCATGACTGGCGTAACGAAAATGAAGATCTTCTGCAAGATGCACCTTGGCTCTCTTCTTCCGTTGTATTACCCATTGCCCGTATCTTTTCCAGGTAAAATACTGTTTTCCGGCAAAAAGTCTCAGGGGGGAACGCCGGATTGGCTTCATGGCTGCTTTGGCGGTATCCATTAGAATTCCACCACTTGTTCCTTAAGAAGTTTGGCAAATCTCCCTCCAATGACCGAATTGTGATGCTTTACAATTTCGCCCCCGCTTAAGCTTTCATTGTCAAAGGTAGTATGCGCATCCTCAACCAGCACACTTGAGTATCCCATGCTGAATGCCCGTCGGGTGGTAGTATCCAGACAGAACTCGCTTTGCATACCGCAGATCACCAGGTTGGTAATGCCTAGTTCCTGAAGCTTATCATGCAGATTTGTCCGGTGAAAGGCATCCCAGGTAGGCTTCTCGATAATCAACTCACCTTCCAGCGGGGTGACATGCCGGCTGATCTGCCAGGTGGGAGTCCCCTTAGTGTATTCTTGATCTTCAGTGTGCTGAATATATACAACCGGAACGCCTGCTGCCCGGGCTTTATGCAGGAGGGAGACGATTCTGCCCGTCACTTTCTCCTCCTCATACAGCTTCATGTCTGGATAAGAATACATTGCTTCTTGAACATCGATGATAACTAACGCAGTAGAATCATTTGCCATTGGATAATCTCTCCTCATTCATATAATAATAACGAGCCCTATATCTACGCTAAAAATTATACCAGAACAGGAAATGATACGGCTTCATTTTTGTAACAGTTGCTTCCAACTTGCGAATATCCAAAAAAAAACGGACCTCTGCAGTGCAGAAGTCCGGCTGATTATCCAGTTTATAAATTATTTCCCCCGTTTATTATGCCAAATGAGTGCGTGCAGCTGCGGGAGCACCCTCGCCTTATTCATCTCAGAATCAGCGATGACCAGATTGAACAGCCATTCCAGCCGTCCCAGCAGACGGGCCGAAATGTCTCCCTCTTCCGTAACATCATCATTGCCAGGCTGCAGGAAAATCGGGACCTCCGGATAGCGTGTGTGGATGCTTTTCGCATATTGGTAATCTTCATCATTAAACACTACAACCTTCAGACTGTAGGCAGACTTGCCTTGGGTCTTCAGTTTGTTCATAATGCCATCAAGCATCTTCCAATCGGTCTTCATCCCTGAGCTTGGCGGTTTAGGGCTAATGGTAAGCACATCCACATCGTAGAACCAGTCCTGCCATCTGCTGCCCTGCGTTTCAATGGCTGCCTGAATCCCGCGCTCGTGAAGCAAATCGATGAATGTGCCCACTCCTTCACCAATCAGTGCAGGGTTACCCCCGGAGATGGTCACACAATCAAAATTATCCCCGGCAAGAAGCGTGAGCTCATCCATAATCTCCTCAGGCAAAAGCATCTTTACTTTATCCTTGGCCGATCCGTCCCAGGTAAAAGCGGAATCACACCAGCTACAGCGGTAGTCGCAGCCGTAGGTGCGGACGAACATGGTTTTGACACCAATTACCGCACCTTCACCCTGGATCGTTGGACCAAACATCTCAATTACCGGCAGCTTACTCACAGTCACAGCCCCCATACAGGCGGTAGGATGGCCCCTCATCAGGAATATCCGCTGCCAGCACTTCCGCCCAGGAAGTTGGAGTCTCCCACAGCTTAACGGAATACAGCGGGAGTGAGACCTGCTTCAGACGGTAGGCAATATATGCCGACATGTTTTCCACCGTTGTACGGAACGACAGCAGTGCCACCTTTGAACCTGTGTTTACCAGTGTCTCCAATACAGGCTCATTCCCCATAGCCAGAAAAGCGTGATCCAGATGGTCCAGAAGACTCTCCTGCACCGTTGCCTTGATGTCGCTGAAATCAATGACAAACCCTTCGTCAGAGTGTCCCTCTCCTACCAGCGGCTTGCCCTTCAGCACGACCTCCAGCTTGTAGGTATGGCCGTGCAGGTTGCTGCACTTCCCTTTGTGGCCTACCAATTGATGAGCGGAGTCAAAAGTAAAGATTTTGCATACAGATACTTCGCCCATCATCAGGATACGACCTCATTTCGTTCCGCTTCATATTGGTCCAAGCCACGTTTCCGCAACAGACAAGCCGGGCAGGTGCCGCATCCGCTGCCAATAATTCCGTTATAGCAGGTTAGCGTATGCTCACGAACGTAGTCAAAGTATCCGAGCTCGTCGGCCAGCTTCCAGGTTTCTTTTTTATCCAGCCACATCAGAGGCGTATGAATGACGAACTCGTAATCCATGGATAGATTAAGAGTGACATTCAGTGATTTCACAAATACATCCCGGCAGTCCGGGTATCCGCTGAAATCGGTCTGGCATACCCCGGTAATGATGTTGGCATACCCAAGCTGTTTGGCAAGAATCGCTGCAAAAGACAGGAACAGAAGATTACGCCCATCCACGAATGTACTCGGCAATTCCTCCCCTTCACCGGCGGCAATCTCTATATTATCCCGGGTCAGCGCGTTAGGCGCCAGCTGATTCAGCAGGCCCAAATCGAGAATATGCTGCTTCACATTGAATTTCTCGGCTATTTCCTTGGCGACCTCAATCTCCGCAGCGTGGCGCTGATTATAATTGAAGGTCACCACTTGAACCTCTTCGAACTGCCGCAATGCCCATATCAGGCAGGTTGTGCTGTCCTGGCCGCCACTGAATACGACTAAAGCTTTTTTGTTCATCGGTTATTCTCCTCTCACTTGCCCCGGTTTAACGGTTGTCCACTTTCTCTGGATACAGGTCATGATTGATCAGCCGGTGCTCGGCCATCGCTTCATATTTGGTTCCCGGACGCCCCCAGTTGCAGTAAGGATCAATGGAAATCCCGCCACGCGGGGTGAACTTACCCCAGACTTCGATATATTGCGGCTTCATCAGGGAGATCAGATCATTCATAATGATGTTTACACAGTCTTCATGGAAATCCCCATGATTACGGAAGCTGAACAGATAGAGCTTAAGTGACTTGGACTCCACCATTTTTTGCTCCGGAATGTACGAAATGTACATGGCGCCGAAATCCGGCTGGCCGGTCACGGGACACAGACTCGTAAACTCAGGACAATTGAATTTCACAAAATAATCGCGGTCGGGGTGCTTGTTGTCAAACACCTCCAGAATGTCCGGATCATACCCGAATTTATAGGTTGTTCCTTGATTGCCCAGCAGGGTAACCTCCTGCATTTCCTCTTTCAATCTGCCTTCTGACATGACAAAAAAACCCCTCTCTTTTCCTCCGGCAGTTCACCGGAACTGGAAAGAAGAACGAGTTTCGAAAACCTGGCTCTACTAAGAAGAAACGCCTCCCGCCCAATTCGAACGGATGTATAATGCTGACTGACAGGCGCTGTCTTTTTGCGCACAGCATAACAGGAAGAGAAGTACAGGCGGCTGCCTACACTTTTCCTGGACCCCTTATTTCCGGGATGATTTATGCCAAAACGGTCTTAGTTTTTTATAGAGGGAGTTTGCGAACCTCTCCTGTGCTCAAGGCCCAGAATTCTTCTTTATGATATTACTGGCGAATTGAACTATACCATGCCGGGCGGTGGGTTGACAACCCTCACAGATGATCCAAAATCAGTGAACAGAGCATCCCCATCGCGGCAACAAGTCCGGTCAGCGGTCCGCCTTCCTCATAGGCTTCCGGCATCATGCTGGAGGACACCATAGAGATAATTCCTCCCCCGGCAAAAGAGGCGATCAGCGCCGTCGTAGATCCGCTGGCATGATCCATGAACAAGTATCCTGCACCCGATGCGATGGTGGATATCACAAGAACGCCGAGCCATAATAAGACGATCTTACCCCTACTGTAATTGTCCTGCTTAAGCCCTGACGTACTGGACAAGCCTTCAGGAATATTGCTGATGAAGATAGCAACAACCAGCAGCATGCTGACCCCTTGACCGGAGATCAGACTGGCACCGATCATAATCGATTCCGGAATAGCATCCAGCACTGTTCCCGCAAAAATAGCCATACCACCTCCCTGCGCCTTCGTATTGCTGCTGTCTCTGACGGATCGTTTACGTCCTGCACCGCCTTTGTGCGAGATATACCAGTCAAATAGTGTAAACACCACTGCACCGGCTGTGAATCCGATAATGGCCGGGATAAGCCCCCCTTCATTGGCCGAATCATCCAGCAGTTCATACGCCGCCGCACCAATGAGTACCCCCGTACCGAAAGCCATAATGAATCCAATCAACTTGTTCGGGATCGGCAGATATAACGCCAGCAGCGCTCCAAGTAGCACAGCAGAGCCGGAAATGGCCCCCCATAACAGAGCACTCCACAATAGATTCACCTTCCTTAACTAAAATAGCTCAGATATAAATAGAAGTGCCTGATAGTAATTTACACTAGAAAAGAATATTACAATCATCTGCAGGTCCGGTAGTGAATTTATTAACGTCATGAATTATTAAAGTAATTAAATTATATTCCATTATCCAACTAAAAGCAGTATTCAGAAGACTGGATTCAATTTCGAAGAAAAGGGTAACTTAATTTCTATAATCTTCTTGATAAGGATGGGATCAACTGATGGATCAAAGTGTACAGAAATTAATGGATTGGCTGACCGCCCAAGGGGGCGAAACCCTGGTGATTGACAAACAGGAGATGAAAGACCTGGACACCGTCCACTTCAATCTGGAAACCGTGGATTATCGTGATGCCGAAGATGTTATTGATGAATATCTGGACAGTGCACTGATTCTGCGTGGCACAGGCAACACATTGAACAGGGATGGCGAGCTTGTACCACTGCCCCAGCTGAATTACGAGATTGCTGTCAGCGGGCTTCAACTGGATACAGTTCATGACGGTCAGGTTGAACTGCGGACAGACAGAGCCAAATATTCCATCTCCAAAAGCTGAATACACCCATTCTCAGGCAACAATGCTCCATACAAAAAAACAGGACGCGGTATATGAACTGCGTCCTGTAATATGTTACTCTTCTCCAATAATCTTAACTTCCGTCTCCAGCTCTATTCCGAACTTATCCTTAACCGCAGACTGAACATGATGAATCAAACCAATATAATCCTTGGCCGTGGCATGATTGGTATTCACAATGAATCCAGCATGCTTGCGCGACACTTCGGCTCCCCCGATTCTTATTCCCTGAAGTCCGCTCTCTTGAATCAACTGTCCGGCGAACCTTCCTGGAGGGCGCTTGAAGACACTTCCGCATGATGGGTATTCCAGCGGCTGCTTGGATTCACGCTGGTGCGTCAAATCATCCATGGCCGCCTTGATACTCACAGGATCACCTGGCTGCAATGCAAATCGGGCCTCCAGCACGATGAATTCGCCGCTGGCAAAGACACTTTTGCGGTAACCCCATTCCAGTTCGTCACCTTGGAGTGTCACTAGCCGTCCCGCTTTGCTGATGGCAAGTGCACTTTGCAGCACATCCTTGACCTCACCGCCGTAGGCACCAGCATTCATATATAGAGCTCCGCCTACAGTTCCCGGAATTCCGCAGGCGAACTCTAGGCCTGTAAGTTTCTTCTCTAAGGCAAATCTGGATACTTCGATGATCTTTGCACCGCACTGGGCATAGAGCAGATTGTCCCTTAGTCCCATTTCGGTTAAGTCAGCTGTATGCAGGACAATCCCGCGGATCCCGCCGTCACGGATAATAACATTCGATCCGTTACCCAGAACGGTCAACGGGATTTCATTTACACGGGCATATGTAACAATGGACTGAAGTTCCTCGTACGTCGCAGGTGCTGCCAGAATATCAGCCTGCCCCCCCATACGTGTGAACACATAACTCTCCAGCGTCTCACGCTGCTTCACCATGCCCGTCGGAACCAGCTGCTGCAGATCCTCATATATTTTGCTGATATTCATGTTCTTTGCTCCTTTGACTCTATAAAAATAATGTCCCTTGATTCACTATAAGAGCGAGCCCCGTTATTTATATGCAATTAAGGAAGGTGGGATTTAACCAGGGCAACCACAACTTTAACAACGAACAGGCTCCCTTGTCAATGACGGGAGCCTGTGGCCAGCTGCATATATAATCATTATGAGTCACATTTCACGTTTATAACCTGACCTTGTGCGAAGGCTGGTTCTTAAGGAATTCACACCGCTTTGTATGCTGCCAATTCATAAGGCAGACAGAGTGGCACTCCTGTCCGTGGATCAGGGATAATATCCGCTTCAATCCCGAATACTTCACGCAGTACACTTGGCGTCATTACCTCAGCCGGTGCCCCTTCACTAATCACATTTCCGGATTTGATTGCTACCATATGCTGGGCATAACGGGAGGCATGATTCAAATCATGCACCACCATAATTATGGTGCGTCCTTCTTCCTGATTAAGCTTCTGCAGCAGTTGTAGAACCTCCAGCTGGTGAGCCATATCAAGAAAAGTTGTCGGCTCGTCCAGGAAAAGAATATCGGTCTGTTGCGCCAGAGCCATTGCAATCCAAGCCCGCTGGCGTTGTCCTCCGGATAGACGGTCAATTGGGCGGTCGTGGAACTCTTCCATACCCGTTACCGAGATCGCATTTGCGATAATGCTGCGGTCCTCAGAAGTAAGCGTACCAAAGCCCTTCTGATGTGGATAACGCCCATAGCTCACCAGCTCAGATACCGTAAGTCCGTCTGGTGCAGTGGGATTCTGCGGCAGGATCGCCAGTTGCCGGGCTACTTCTTTGGTAGACAGGTTATGAATCGACTTGCCGTCCAACATCACGCTGCCGCTCTTAGGCTTCATGATACGTGCCATCGTCTTGAGAATGGTAGATTTCCCTGAGCCGTTTGCCCCTACTAGCGCAGTGATTTTCCCTGTTGGAAGAGACAGGTTCAGTCCTTTGACAATCAATGCCTCCGCATACCCAATACTTAACTGATCTGTGTTCAATCGATCCGACATTATCTTCACTCCCTAAAGTTTTATGGTTTCACAGGGATCTCTTCTCTCAGGTAGAGCAAATTAGCACCGTAGATTTATAAAATCCTGTATATGTAGAATCTAATTGCTTCAGAGGGTTGTATATCTTCGCCGCGCCTCATTAAATGATATTGATTCTCATTCTCTATGTCAATATAAATATTTTCTTTTTGCAGTACCCGTTCTTCTTCACAGATGCTCTGTTAAGTTTTCCAGAGAAATTTCCCATGTCTCACTGCAATACTCTACTTTATGAATACTAGTATAAGATGCCGGAAATGCCTTCCTGCTTTTGTTCGTCCATTCTAATCCTTTCAGAATATGATAGATTATGAAATAGATTGCCATAAAAATCTCCCCTTGAACTGTTCTGATTATTCCTAATAATACCATGAAAAAAGGCAGCTCCCGAAGTATCCGGAAACTGCCGTGCTATGAAGTACATCTTATTTGTGCAAATGATAAGGCACTGTTGCTACTACGATATCTTTTTGATTCATCAGATAAGAACGGATGAACAAGCTGGTCTGATTATGCAGAACCGCCTGCCACCAATGCTTGGTAACGAACTGTGGAATAAGTACTGTAATATGATCGGTTGAAGCGGTCTTCCACTCGACTGTTTCAATAAATTTGACCAGTGGGCGCAGAATGCTGCGGTAGCGGGAACGTAGAACAATCAAGCGTACTCCCGGATTCCATTCCTCCCACTTTTGTTCCATTTTGTTAATTTCTTCTTCATCGAACCCAACATAGACGGCCACCACATTATCCGTTAAGGACTTGGCATAGCTGATCGAATGCAGTACGGCTCGTGTCACACCCGAGACAGGAACAACCACAGTGCTTCCTTTGATGCAGGGTTTATCCGTTGCCGGACAAATACGCAGCTGATCGGCGGTATTGAGGTAATGGTGGTGTATACGGTGGAATACGAACATTACAACGGGCAGGAAGATAAAAGCCATCCAGACACTGGAGAACTTCGTAATAATGAAGATCAGAGTAATCGTCAGAGTAGTTAGCATCCCCACCGTATTCACGGTAAATTTATTCTGCCAGCCTTTAGGTTTGGTTTTATACCAGTGCACCATCATCCCAAGCTGGGACAGCGTAAACGGAATAAATACACCCACCGCGTACAAAGGAATCAGACTTTCTGTATTTCCATGAAAAGCAGCCACAAGCAGGGCTGATAATACACCTAGAAAGATAATACCATTTGAGAAGCCCAGGCGGTCACCGCGGACCATAAATGCATGGGGCAAGTACTTGTCTTTGGCGAACATAAACGCCAGCAGCGGGAAAGCGGAATAAGCTGTATTGGCTGCCAGGAACAGAATCACAGCTGTAATCCCTTGTATGAAAAAGTACAAACCGCCACGTCCAAAAGTAGATTCAGCAATTTGGGATACAACCGTGGCTTTGGTATCCGGTGTAATTCCGTACCAGTAGGCAAGCAGTGTGATTCCGGTAAACATACTTCCCAGGATAATTCCCATCAACATCAAAGTCTTCGCTGCATTTTTCTCCGCAGGCGCCTTGAAGTTTGGAATGGCGTTCGATACAGCCTCTACCCCTGTCAGAGCTGAACAGCCGGAGCTGAAAGCCTTAAGCAGTAAAAACAAACTTACATTCGATACCGCTGCCCCAATCTCAGGGACATTAGCATGGGCTCCGCCAGTAGCATATTTGAATACCCCTGCAATGATCAACACGAAGATCGATACCACGAATAAATACACGGGAATTGCAATGAAAGATGCAGATTCCGTAACGCCCCGCAGATTGACAATAGTCAAGAGCAGAATAACGGTTACGGCGATTAACACACTATGATTATGAAGATTTGGAAAAGCGGATGTGATCGCATCCGTACCCGCTGATGCACTAACCGCTACGGTCAGAATATAATCTACCAGGAGCGATCCGCCAGCAAGGAGTCCGGTAGGAACCCCGAGGTTGCTCTTGGCTACGATATACGCGCCTCCGCCCTGCGGATAAGCAAAGATGGTCTGACGATAGGATAAAATCAAAATAGCCAGCAAGCCCAATACGGCTAATGCGATTGGCAATGAGTACCAGATGGCTGTGAAGCCTGCGGCCACCAGTACAATCAGAATTTGTTCCGTTCCGTAGGCTACAGACGATAGCGCATCAGAAGACAGGACAGCCAGTGCTTTCACCTTGGATAACTTTTCATGATCTAGTTCGTTCGACTTCATCGGACGCCCGATCAATAGTCGTTTTACCTTGCTTACCATTGTAATAACAGTTCCTCTCTTTGCTTACGTTGAAACGGTAATACCGTGCGCTGTTTTCATTGGTGGATTTCATAAATGCAGGCACAAAAATAAGCATACGGAAATGATCCGCATGCTTACGCATCGTCATTATCCCACCATTGCTTACGAGGTTAGCTGGCGGATTCGGGCTGTGGTAGCCCTACGGTTGCAGCCCTTCCGGACCGTTCCCGATTCACCCCTTTGGCGCTTAGGCCAATGTTGGTTCCCCCGTTTTTCCATACGGAAAATTCAGCGCATATTCAACTTCTCACAAGGTCTAATGATAGTCTACAATACGTCTTCCGTAAAGCGGTGAAAAAAATGAAAAAAGAATGAAAAAACATCCAATTTACGCAAAACCAAGATGAGAGATAACGCGATCTTTCATTCTCTGCGATTATCCCGTCATCACGTGTTTTTTCAGGGTTTTGAACCTCATTTGTGTCTGAAATTTCAGGAATGATTTGTGCTCTAAATTCTGCAGTGGCTTCAGCTACTCTACTGTGTCCTCTTTACGTCCGGTCCAGAGCAAAATCGTGATAAGAGCAAAGGCGATCAGCGCAAGCAGTGGAATCGTAATGAACCCAAAAAAATTCAGATAATCTTTATTGCAGGGCACGCCAATTGTACACGGGAGCACCTTGCTGAGTGCGGGAATCTTCTGCTCGGCATAATGATAAATAGAAATGCTGCCCCCAATAAGGCTTAATGGAAGTACATAGGGAATAATTTTTTTGTCATTCCGGTATGTAGCTACTCCCAGGAGAATCAGCTGCGGATACATGAAGATACGCTGGAACCAGCATAGCTTGCAAGGCTCATATTTCAGCACTTCACTTAGGTATAAGCTTCCCGCTACTGCAATAACAGACACAAACCAGGCCAGATAGAGACAGTGGCGTCTGCAGAACGTAGAGAACTTCATCACTCGGCCTTCACTGCTTCGGACGCGGACTTAATCTGTGCCTTAATGGCTTCCATTTTGAATGGCTCATCTACTTTGTGTCCATTGATAAATACAGTAGGCGTGGAAGTAACTCCTGAAGCCTTGGCAAGACTGATATCACTTTGCAGCTCACTCTTATAGGTCTTCTCCTTGATATCCTTACGCAACAGATCCAAATCGATAGGCAGCTTTTCTTTCTCAGCCAGGCTCACCAGGAACTCCTCTGTAGCCCATTCTGCGTTTTCATCCCCTTGATTGGCATAAATCGCATCGTAATACGTCCAGAAAGCATCACTGTTCTGATGGTATACAGACAGGGCTGCCAGGGAAGCTGTCTCAGAATCCGGACCGATAAAGGCCATATTTACGAAGTATATAGCAGCCTTATCCTGATTCACATATTCCTGAGCCAGCTGTGGCTTGATGACACCTGCAAAATTGGAGCACGCCGGACATTTGAAATCACCGAATTCAACGATTTTAACGGGTGCATCTGCTTTACCTAGTCTTGGCAGTTCACTGTAATTGAAGTCAACCGCTTTGCCTGAACCTGCATTTGAAGATGAATCCTTCGACGCAAGTATAAAAAGAAGGGTGAAAATAATCACTACAATGGCTACTGTGCTAATAATCAGAATTCTCGTTTTCTGCTTCTGCTGTTCCTGCTCTGCCCTGCGTTTCTCCGCTTTACTCATTTGGGGAACCATGACACTGTTTTTTTTAGATTTGTTCAAATGAGAGTTCCTTTCTGTCCCGGCGGGACTGTTGAAATGATGGTATTTCCTTTAAAATTATATAATTAAAACTCTCACATTGGCAAACCTTCATTCATACCACCTCAGACTTCTCATTACGTTCTTATTTTCCTGATGCCCCGAAGTTCTTTGTTGATGAGAAGGCTCCATTCGCCGTAAAGGGACCCAGAGGCTGAAAACACTCCCCCGCCTCTGGCATTATCCGACCATATGCGGGAAGCATCCACCGGTGAGTCATTTTCAATTCATTATGACTTGCAGTAACCTGCTCCACATCCCTATTCCAAGGGATTTTTTATACAAAAAAGACACAGCGCCTTTCTTGACGCCATGTCATGGATCAACTTCTATGATTTGATCAAGCCCCAGCCTCTTCAGCCAAAAACTCGACTTTCATTACTTTAATACGGGATATCCGTTTGTTGTCTGTTTCTTCTACCGCAAATAAATGACTATCAAATTCGAATGTCTGGCCTTTTTGCGGCGGGTTTACTTCAAGCTTGGAATACAACCAGCCGCCGATGGTATCATAATCATCCGTTTCCATGTTCAACCCCAGCCGGTCGTTGATCTCTTCAATCAGCATCAAACCGTCAATGGAGAATTCGTTCTCTCCCAGCTTCTCTACCCCAGGGCGCTCCTCGTCAAATTCATCCTGAATTTCACCAACGATCTCCTCCATGATATCTTCAAGCGTAACCATGCCGGAGGTGCCACCGTATTCATCGATCAGAATAGCGATTTGCGTCTTCGCACGCTGCATTACTTTGAGCAGTGCACTAATCTGAATCGATTCTGGAACGGTAAGAATGGGACGAATCAGTTCATTGTATTTGGGTGCATTGTCCCGGATCAGATCCTTGATATGAATAAAGCCCAGAATGTGGTCCTTATCACCGTCGCAGACCGGATATCTTGTACGCATCCCGTCAAAGGCAATTTCCATATTTTCTTCAACCGTCAGATTATTGTTCAGACAGATCATTTCTGTACGCGGAATCATAATTTCGCGAGCCATCGTATCGGCAAACTCGAAGATATTATCCACCAAGGTCATTTCTGTATTATCGATCAGTCCACTCTTGTTGCTCTCCTGCATAAGGATGCGGATTTCTTCCTCCGTATGTGCTGTAGCCAGCTCCGAGGCAGGCGATAAGCGGAAAATCCGCAGCAGACCGCTGGCCAGACCTTTAACGATCCAGATGAAAGGATACATGATCCGGTAAAAAACATTCATCGCACCTGCGGTTAGCAGAAGTACCGCTTCAGCTTTGTTCACTGCAATTGTCTTGGGAGCAAGTTCTCCGAGTACAATATGCAGAACCGTGATGAACATAAAAGCAATAATCAGCGAAATCACATACACTGAAGTTTCGCCAAATCCTAGGCTTGTTACAATGGGTCCCACAATCGTAGCGATCGCCGGTTCTCCCAGCCAACCAAGTGCCAGAGAAGCAAGAGTAATGCCAAGCTGACAGGCGGACAGATAACCATCCAGATTGTGTACGATATTACTTGCTGCCACTGCCTGTTTGCTGCCTTCCTCCATCAGGGAATCTATGCGTCCGCTTCTTACCTTCACCATCGCATATTCAACCGAAACAAAAAAGCCATTTAACAGAACCAGCAATATAATAAGACCTACATGTAATATACCGGGTAAAGGGTCGCTCAATTTATACTCCTATCCACCGTCTCCACGATTCAGGCGGATAGGCCCACCTCCTTCGTTTGTTCAAAATGTCGGCTATTGCAGCAACAACAGTTCCTTTCTGAATCAATTTCCCAATGCATTCATCTCCTGACTGGAATCACGAATATATATATACACATTATTATAATATTACTTTGCGTATAAAAACAGGTGCGAACAAGTGTAAAAATATCATCCTTGTTTGCGCTGTATCAATAATAGTAATTCCGTGAAAGAATGATCCTTCTTCTACCTTAGGTTAAATCTTAAATACCCCTTCCGTCAACCTCAGTACACCGGAATGCTAAGAAACGGCAACCGCCCTTTGTAAAGGCGTGTTGCCGTTTCCCTGTTAAACTAGGATATGCGTATTGTCGTTAACGATAGTTGCGTGTAGTCGGAGGATTGCCAATCGTACCGGGGTATTGATATACAAGCGGCTCATCAAAGGTAGCATAATCGAAGTTCACCATCAGCAGCACAATGCGCTGTCCGGTGGTTTTGTCGCTGATAATAATGTGGTCACGGCCTGCAGCTTCCAGAACACCAGTATAGACCTTGGCGTTCCAATCTTTGTTATTCTCGTATGTGAAGTAAAAGGTGCCGACTTTGCCTAGATTCAGCCGGAAAATGTTTTCGATGTATGATTGCTCATAGACTGGAGCGGTAGTCGATACTACGTTGCCGGTTGGAGTCATTGGGCTGCCGCTGGTGACTTGAGGGGGCGGTCCGCTCATCGTACCCATAGTGCCCATAGTACCACCCATAGTACCCATAGTGCCCATAGTGCCCATAGTACCAGTACCCATAGTACCCATAGTGCCCATATTTCCCATTCCCATTGGGCTCATGCTATGCATGCCGTTCATATTATTCATGTTGCCTACATTGCTCATGTTGTTCATATTGTTCATGTTGTTCATGTTGTTCATTGCACCAGAGGGATTGCTGCCAATCGTATACGTAACGGGGCGGTAAGGTTGAACGATCATCTTTAAAAAACCTCCTAGTTATTGTTGGTGTGCAGGCTGATTCGGACAGCCTAAGGTAAGCTGAAGCTCGTTCTCAAGCTAACGGTCACTCAGAGAAACACTACCTGGAGTAGAACCAGATTTGGGCAGCGGAAGCGAAGCACCGAAATTCCCGGCTGCATCCGCATCCGCCGACCTGAACGGTTTAGTATACTGCAGGACAGTCCTCGCTTGTGGGAGTGTAAAAGCAATGTGCTTTATACCGGCCGGTATTCTGCTGGTTGAACCAGGTCGCCGGGCAGTCTCCGACGGGACGAAAAAACCAGAGGGCGTTAGATGCCGGCCTGGTTCGTTCACCACCGATAGCACGTCTGGCGAGACGGATATCGGACTCCCTGGCCCGCTGGTAGAAATATCCTTTCTGCGGAGCTTCGAAGCCACCTGGACTCTGAAAGACCATGTCATTCACATTGCGGATGTTTTTGAAATCCAGACAGTTGCCTAGTATCCGGTTGACGCCAACATTGCCGACCATTAGCATGCCAGAATCTCCATCCTCCTCGGCTTCTGCCCGCATCAACCGTGCAAGTACCCTTACATCCCCCGAGTTTGCTTTAATTACGGCCACTCTTTCTCCTCCTTAGCCTACACTTTCTCAACTGCTCGCTGTATTGTATGTGCATTCGCCTAAGAGGTGACTGCTGCGCCCAATTTTCTCCCTGTTCCTGTTCTCAGAATCCATTCGGGTTCTGGCTCACAGATCATTTTACGTGTTATTCCGCCGTCAATCACCAGCTAAGCACCTGTGACAAAATTGTTGTCCGCTGTAGTCAGATACAGGCTGCAGATATTTCATGTTCTGATTACACTCATAGGTAGTTAAATTTCACATCATACAAATATCCCCTTGTTCCTCGAACCGGAAACAAGGGGAATCTATAGTATACGCCGCTATTCTGTAAACAACTTACATTTTTCCTATTCTGCTGTTGAGTAATGGGGCTGCCGTTGAAATCCCTGGTATCTTGTACCCTGATAAGTCAGAATACCCCTGTCTCCCTCCGCACTCATGCCGTATTCATTGCCGTCTACCTTGAACTCCATCCGCACGCCATTCTCCAGCTCATAGGTCAAATAATAGGTGGTGTTCGTCCGGCTGTTATTGCTGTCATCCTGCAGCTGTTGCCGGAGTTCACTGCGTTTGCTGACGATACGGGCAGGGATGGTCAATAGGGGCGAGCTGTTGTTCCGGCTCCACACAAGCAGCCCCCTGCCTGCAGAAACAGCGACAATGCCAATCACCACAGCAAGAAAGATCGGTATTACCGTCCCCGTAAGATCAAACATCCAAGCCGGATCCGGGCCCATTCCCATGACTTAATCCCCCTTATTCCCCATGTTCTCCTGTTCCCTGCCAGGATACAGGCACTTCTGTACATGTATATGCCCCAGGTATTCCATACAGCATTACAAAAACATTATTTTCGATGATCTATAATTGCAGGCAAGGCAAAAAGACCACTCAGCTCTCTTTTCAGAGATAAAAGTGGTCTTCATTAACGTTGATCCGGTAACTTCGATTAAGCGTGTACGAGATCCAATAATTGCTTAGTTTCATCTGTTTCTTCAGGAAGCATTCCATTGTCTGCCCAGCAAGCTTTGCATTGTTCTTCTGTTTCACACAGGTGTGCATCATCACAGTTGTAGCACAGTTGCAGAAGGTTTCTGGTTACAAAATCCGTTTCGAAAGTTTTCATTTTAATCTCTCCTATTCGGGATGAAAGTTTGTGAAAAAATGAACTTGTTCTCTATGTGTTAAATATATCACAGTATTATTCGTTTGTCATGTGATTTTTTTCACATTTTTAAAGAAAATTTTAAATAAGATTTTTGATGCTTCATTTTTCATAATCGAAATCTATCAAATAAAGAGAGCCCAGCCAACCCGAATTAGGTTGTTGGGCTCCCCTCGTATTCACGATCTGAATTTACATCACCCGCCAGCTTAACCCTCCATTAGTGGTCTGGAGCAGGATAGATTTGCGGTCTTCTTTTTTCTCAATCAACAGCCATCCCACCTCGGAGGAAACAAACTGCAGCTTCACAATCTCAGGATACTCCGCTAGCTTCGATTGCAGCACACCGCTGGCAGGAAGCGCCGTCCAGGTCTGGCCCTGATTCGTGGTCTTATACAGCACATCCTTCTTCAGGGTCCAGCCAAGCTGTGCGTTCAAAAAGGCGGGGGCAATATGGCGGTTGATCCCCGTCTGGGGTCCCAGTCCAAAGGTTACAAATTTCCAGTTCCCGCCCCCATTAGCTGTAAAATAACCATTGTAAGTAATACTGCCTTCCTTGTCCTTTTGGCACCCTACAGACATCCATCCATTCAGACTGGCCTTGTCAAAAAAATCAGGCTCCCCTGTGATTACCCGGTCACAGCCCCGTAACTGTTCATTAACGAGAAATTCCGGACCCTGATCCCAGGTTACCCCACTGTCTTTGGTCATGTAGATTTTGGGAAGTGCACCGGTCTGTAAGGTCACAAAACCATGTCCAAAATCCTTGAACACCATTCCCGTAATCACACCGGATATCGGGATCGTATTATTCGGCAAGTTAGGGTTATATTGCTCGTTTTGCATGACCAGGTTCCAGATCGCTCCACCATCGTTTGTAGCATACAGTGCTTTGCTCTCTTTGGTGGCTTTTGCATCCCAGGAGGTCATCAGCCATCCGTGATCTGGGGAATTGAAATAGATCGAAGAAATCGCATTAGCATCAGGAAAAGAAGAAATTTTCCAGCTGCTTCCCCCATCTGTCGTGCGTAGTACAACCGTTTCCGTATGACCCGACGCGCTGCGGATGATCCATCCATTGCTCGGATCTGTGAAGAATATGTCTTTGCCATAGACAGGATTGGACAAAAACTGGACATTCGAAGATGGCGAGATATTGCTCCATGTCTTGCCGTTATCCATCGTCATATATATCCGCAGCTCATTTTTGGTTACGCCCCAGGCTAGCCCTATGGCATCATTCAGCAGTCTAAAATCCGTCAGACGGGTCTGAATCTGATATTTCGGCGTACTTTTTTCGTTGTCAATATTTTGGGCATCCGGGGTAATCAGTGTAATCGTCTGCCCCTCTTCCGGCGCTTCCGTCGGCTGTGGGGGCTGGGAAGGTTCCGGAGAAGGAGAAGAGCAAGCAGAGAGTATAAGCAAGGTCAGGAGTACCGTAAATACAGCTCCTAGAGCCTTAAAACCTGTAATCTTGAATGACAAAGCCCTCTCCTCTTCCTGCATTAATTATTTGTTATGATTCAGATTACTTCTCTTGTAACCGTATAAAGCATAGATGATTAAACCAATAACCAGCCAAATCACAAAGCCGATCCAGGTGTCTCTTCCCAAATTATACATCAAATATCCACAAGCCGCCGCACTGAGCAAAGGAATTACAGGCACCCATGGAACTTTAAATCCTCTTTTCAAGTTCGGATGGGTATACCGCAGTGCGATTACACCCAGCGAAACGACAAGAAAGGCGAAAAGTGTACCGATACTGGTCAGATTAGCCAGGCGGTCCAGCGGAACAAAACCAGTGACCACAGCAATAATGCCGCCTACCATCCAGGTGCTGCGTACAGGGGTGTGCGTCTTAGAACTGACTTTGGATAAGGTCTGCGGCAGAAGTCCGTCCCGTGAAATCGCAAACATTAGACGGGTCTGGCCGAACAGCAGCACGAGCAGAACTGTAGTCATCCCGGCAATTGCCCCCACGGAGATCAGCCCGGCGATCATATTCTGGTCCACAAAACGGAGTGCAAAAGAAACCGGATCACTGACATTCAGGCTTTGGTAAGGGACGATCCCGGTGAGCACCAGCGATACAACGATATAGAGCACCGTACAGATCGCCAGGGAGGAAATGATCCCGATGGGCAGATCACGCTGCGGCCGTTTTACTTCTTCTGCTGCGGTGGATAAGGCATCAAAGCCGATATAAGCAAAAAATACAGTAGCTGCACCATTGACTACACCATGCAATCCAAAGGGCATAAAGGGCGTCCAATTCTCCGGTTTCACATAGAAAACACCAGTAACAATAAACAAGATGACCACCGTCAGCTTGATTATTACCATAATGGCATTAAAGCGGGCTGTTTCCTTGACCCCCCTGGTCAATAGGAAGGAAATCAGCAAAATAATGATAATTGCAGGCAGGTTGATAAACGTTCCTTTGTCCGCATTATAAGCCCCGGAGAGGGCTGTGGGCAAATGCAGGCCAAATCCGTCAAGGAGACCCTGGAAATATCCAGACCACCCGCTACTTACCGCTGCTGCTGCAACACCGTACTCGAGCACCAAATCCCATCCTAGAATCCAGGCTAATAGTTCACCAAAAGCCACATAACTGTAGGCATAGGCACTACCCGATACCGGAATCGTGGATGCGAACTCTGAATAACACAATGCTGACAGCACACAGGCAATCCCTGCCAGCACGAATGACAGCACCAAGGCAGGGCCCGCGTGCTCTGCTGCCGCCACTCCCGTCATTACAAATATACCGGTACCAATAATCGCCCCCACACCAAGCATGGTTAGATCCAGAGCACCTAATGTCTTGCTGAGCTTGACTCCTTCGGCGCTTGCTGGAGCACTCAAAGGTTTCTTGCGGAATAAATCCATTCGTTCATTCTCCCCTGTCTTCTATATAAATAGATCATGCTATAAAGAAGCGGCCAAACTAAAGAACAGATAACCCAAATAATTACAAGAAATATGGAAATACTACACATTACTTACTCAGTTATTCCAAAATCCTTGTTAGTTTGCCCATTTTCGGGTAATGGATTAAATGCGGACCGCTTGAAAACACTAACCTTAGCGCTTATGATGGATAAGATTGGACACAAAAAATTCAAAAACTCAGGAGGAGATATAGCAATGGCCCCCCCATTCAAACCAAATCGTGTCGTAGTGATCGGCACTGGTGCAGTCGGCACTACTACGGCCTACACTTTGCTGCTGCGCAGACGCATGCAGGAGCTGGTTCTTATTGATGTGAATCATCAGAAAGCCCTTGGTGAAGCACTTGATATGAACCATGGCATGCCTTTTGTCGGTGGCGTGAAGCTCTGGGCAGGAACCTATGAAGATTGCCGTGAAGCAGATATCATTATTGTGACCGCTGGCGCCTCCCAAAAACCCGGTGAAACCCGGATTGATCTGCTGCGCAAAAACATCTCGATTTTTAAAGACATTATCCAAAAAATCACGAAATACAACCAGCATGCTATTCTGCTGATCGCGACGAATCCAGTGGATATTTTGGCTTATGCCACACTCAAGATCAGTGGCTTCGACCGCAGACGTGTTATCGGCTCCGGAACAGTGCTCGATAGTGCAAGATTCCGGTATCTGATTGGCCTTCACAAAGAAATTGACCCGCGCAGCATTCACGGACAAATCATTGGTGAGCATGGTGACTCCGAGCTGCCTGTATGGAGTCTGTCCAATGTCGCCGGGATTGATCTCGGTTTTGACGAAGCCGAACGCCAGGATATTTTTGAGGACACTAAAAATGCCGCTTATGAGATCATTGATGCCAAAGGTTCAACCTCCTATGCGATTGCTCTGGCACTGGATCGGATCGTAGATGCCATTCTTAACAACGAAAGTGCCGTGCTTAACGTCTCCACGCTGCTTAACAATTATAATGGAGTCTCCGATGTTTTCCTGGGAGTCCCATGTGTAGTTGACCGTTCCGGCGTACGTGAAGTACTGGATCTGCCGCTCAGTGAAGAGGAGAAAGCCCTATTCCAGAAATCCGGTGACAAGCTGAAAAGTGAAATCTCTAAACTGGAGCTATAGACTATACTCTGGCAGTTCCCGACTATTTCCCCCTTCCATTAGGGAGGAGATAGTCTTTTTGGCATATTCTTACTTGCTGTCCGGTAGACCAAACTTCAGGACCGGAAAACAAAAGAAACCGTCCTTCCGGTCATGGAGAATAACCCCCACTACTGAAAGGACGGAGTTTCTAATACCAGTAAATATAACATGAATCGTTATGTCTGCCAATGAAATAGGTCCTTGCTATTATATGATGAAAATACTATTACGGCATACTGATCTGCAGTCTGGACATCGCTTCTTCTTTCTCCCGGCTCGTGATATGTGTATATACGGTAGTGGTCTGGATAGATGAGTGTCCCAGAAGCTCCTGAACAGTCCGCAAATCCGCCCCCTTACGCAGCAGCATGGTAGCGAAGGAATGGCGCAGCTTGTGGCTAGAGTAAGGTCTGCGGAGGGCAGCGGGTACTTCACTCTGGAAACGGCCAAAGGTATCGGAAGCAATTCCCTGGATCCCCCGGATGGATAATCTGCGCCCTTTTTGAGAGATGAATAAGGCATCCTCCTTACTTCGCCAAGGCTCAAGCCTGTCCGTCAGGGCCTGCTCCAAAAAAGGGGCAAGCTCCGCAGGCACCGGAATATTCCGCCATTTGCGGCCTTTTCCGAATACTCTAAGTGTAAGGCGTTCGGCATTATAGTCGCTCAGATTCAGGGTGTGAACCTCCCCTACCCGCAGTCCCATATAGGACATAAGCAGAAAAACCGCGAGGTTACGGCTTCTATACTTCCCTTCGACAGCAGACAAAAACCGCTGCAATTCATGCTCCTCCAGATAGACCGGCTCACGGTTTTTCTCCGTCTTGGATTTCTTAATGCCCGCCGCAGGATTCGCAGTCAGCAATTCAAGCTCCATCAGTGCCTTAAACAAACAGTTAACAGAAGCATGCTTACGGTTACGTGTTGAATCGCTGACTCCCCGCTCACGGACTGAGGTTAAGTAGGACACGATATGCAGCTTCTTGACGGTCTCCAGACTTTTACCGTTCAGACTAACCAGAAACTCCCGCACATCGGCAAGATAGGACTTCTGTGTATATGGGGTAAAGCCGGCATCCTTCATCCAGATTAAAAAAGCATCCAGCTCTTCTTCATAGTCAGGCTCTGGTTGGTTCATGTCAAATTCCCTCCCATTTATTATTGTCTGTTTCCCCGGTTCTCCATGCAGACGCATGATTCTCTACAATTGTCAGGAATTCTGCCAAAGCCGGTGATTTCCACTTTTTATTATGGTACGCGGTTTGGGTAGCTACCCGCTGCGACTCGTCATTCCAATGAAGACGGGCCAGCTTGCCTTCAGCCAGCTCACTCCGGACCGTAATCAGGGGCAAAAAAGAAATACCCAGTCCGGCCATCACACATTGCTTAATCGCTTCTATGCTCCAGAATTCCAGCTTCGGATCGGGGAACACGCCGTGGCTGTTCAAATGCCGCTCGAACAAGGTACGATAGGTGCATCCGGTTTCGGTGTGCAGAATAGTTTCGTCCTTCAGATGAAGCGGCAGAACCTCATCCAGATTCATAAGCGGATGACCAAGCGGAGCAATCAGTGTCATCGCCTCATGAATAAGCGTCTCGGTATGAAGATCCTTATACTCCGTCTCGGGCTGCAGCAAAAATACCAGATCCAGCTCACCGGAGCGGACAAACTCGGTTAGTTCCCAGCAGGCGCCAGGCTTCAGTGTGATCTGCACCTGAGGATACCTTCCGCGGAATTCCTTAATGATGCCAGGCAGCCGAAAAGCAGCCAGTGACTCAGGTGCCCCAATCCGCAGCGCTCCGGTCAGTTCGGTTTCCGAACGCAGCGCAACCTCAGCCATAGTGTGCATCCGGGAGATCTCCTGGGCATACGGGAGCAGACGGCGGCCAGCATCTGTGAGGATAATCTTTTTACTGATACGGTCAAACAGCGGCTGGCCCAGCTCTGCTTCAAGCGCCTGGATCTGGGCGGTAATGCTGGACTGCGCATAATCCAGTTTCTGGGCGGCACGTGTAAAGCTGCCGGTTTCGACTACGACCAGAAATGTAAACAGATGGCGTGATTCCAGGGAGACCCCTCCTTCATATATAATGATTATCTATCGGTTTTTCAGATGGATGTTATCTGTTTATTCCGTTTTTCCAATGGATCTATTATCTGATACTCTATATATAAATACAAGGAAAGCAGGCCATATTCATTATGAAACAAACTTTGCAACGCAATATAGGAATGCCGCAGGCCATTGCCCTATATATTGGGGCCGTGCTGGGTTCAGGGGTTCTGATCGTCCCTGGACTTGCGGCTGAATTGGCTGGGCCTGCCTCTCTTCTCGCTTGGGGATTTATGACGCTGCTGATCCTCCCCTTGGCTCTGTCCATGGGTCTCCTATCCGCCAAATTCCCAAATGCGGGGGGAGTCTCACATTTTGTCACACTGGCATTTGGCCCAAAGGCGGGCGCACTGGTTGGCTGGTTCTTCCTGATGTCGGTCCCGATCGGAGGTCCCGTCGCCGCATTAACCGGAGCCGGTTATATGACGGCAGCTATGGGCTGGGGGGACAATGCCCGAATTGCTCTGGCAGCAGCCATGCTGGGAATTGGCCTGGTTACGAATTGGATTGGAATGCAGGTAGCCGGGAAAGTACAGATTGCTGTGGTGATTGCCATCGTCGCTGTATTGGTATTTTCATTTGCCGCTGCAATTCCCCGGATAGAACGTGTCCACTTTACACCGTTTGCTCCGCACGGCTGGATGAGTGTCGGCCAGGCGGCAGCCATATTGTTCTGGTGCTTCATCGGCTGGGAAGCCGTGTCTCATTTGTCTGAAGAGTTCAAGGACCCCCAGCGGGCTGCAGTCAAGGGCGTCACCATCGCCGCCATTATTGTAGGAGTACTGTATTTCTTGTCCGCACTTGCTACTGTCGGTACCCAGAGCTATCTGAAGGGCGGAGCCGATTCCTCCCTGGTCTGGATCATCAGCCAGCCGCTTGGCTCCTGGGGTGGATTCATCGCCGGCCTGACTGGGCTATTCATCTGCACAGCGACTATTATCGCTTATACCGGCGCCGCTTCGCGAGTAGCCTATGCACTTTCCAGGCAGGGCTATGCCCCTAAATGGATGGGCCGTATGTCGAAGCGATATCAGACCCCCACAGGGGCCATCGGTTTTCTGCTATTGTGCTTTGTCACAGTGCTGTTTCTGTACGGCAGCGGACTGCTTTCCATTACGACGCTGATCCAATTTCCAAATGCCACCTTCATTTTGACATATATCGGGGGCTGTGCTGCGGGAATCCGTCTCCTGAAGGGCAACCGCACGGGTGTTGTGATCAGTTGGATCTCATTCGCCGCAACAGCGGGTGTGTTTCCTTTTACCGGCCTAGCGATTGGTTATCCGCTGTTGATTACTGCCCTCTTCTTCCTGATTGTCTATACCAGAGCGGATCGCAATACAGCCCATCTGGAGCCGGTGCCTGGAGATCCGGAGGAGGTTAAGCGGAAAGCACTTTAAATATTCCGTGATGAGTGATTAGCATACCCGCCAGCAAAACAAACAGGCCGCATCCGTCCTTGTTATCAAGGTCGCTGCGGCCTGTTGTTTTCCTTATACTTTCAAAAGTCTGATATATGGAATATCTTCAGTCTTTACTTGGATTGTATATCCCACTCCAGGGGAATTTGAAATTTGAACGTCTGAACTTTATTGGAAATAGTAATAGGGTGCGCAACAACGGCGGCCACATTATTTTTATCCATTGGTGGAAACCTCAGCTTGAAAGTCAGCTTATCTCTATTAGTCCGAACAGGTTGACTTTGGGTAAATATCATTGCTCCCTGCTTGTCCTCAAGGACTATCCGGGTTTTCCTATTCAGCTCCTTATTCGCTTCATAATACACAACCGTCTCTTTCTCGCCATACTCAATTCCCGTGATACTCAATGTACCGCCAAGGTCACCTTGCAAAACTATCGGGTACTTTTCATCCAGTTGCTTATAAACATCAGCCTGCAGGCTATCATCATTATCTGTATGCTCAGTTAAAGTTAATGTTACATATTTGGGATTGGGATTTAGCTCACTTAGCGGTGGTAAGTTAAAATAATAATAATCCTGGGTAGCTCCACTTCCTCCATAGTTCTTGTATAAGTTACCAATGTCATCCTCCATCACCAAATCAAATTGATAATAGGGCATAACATTTCCAATCACCACTTGAGTGGTTACGGGTCCGAATACCAGCTTATCGACAGAGTACTTGGTATTTTTATAGTTAAATTCCAAGCCGTTAGGATAAACGATTTTCGTCAGTTCATCACTTTTTTTCTTGTTTAAATAGATGGAGACATCCCACTTTCCCTTTGTGGTACCGATACAATCCACAGCCATATTGAGCCACAGTTCGGCAGGCATATCCTTTTCTCCAATACTCATTCGGGTCGTCCCTACAAAAGTGTGCTCACCGGTAATCGTGAAATCATGCGTGGAGATCGAATCTGGCTGAATACCTGAAAAACTAAGATTGTAGTAAACGGCAGCTTCTTTATTTGTCAATTTGGGAGTGGATTCAGGATAACTCACTTCATAGTTCAACACTATTTGAATCCCATCATAATAAACATTAATCACATTAAATTTTATCCCTTTATCCACAACAGAAGCGTTCGCAGATGCACTTAGACTTTTCTCTTCTATCCGATTTAATTCATCAGTATCTACCCCTTTGGCATAAAGGTAATCGAAAAATGGGATGCTGCGTAAAGCTTCTGCCACTTCTGGAGAGACTGTCCCTATGCCTATTAAAGCACCTGAAGCTACGATCAGAGAGACTGCAATACCAGCTCCCCATCTCAACCATCTGGAAAAAGGTCTCCGATTGGCCCTTGCGGGATTGCCAGCTTGTTCATATTTCAACCACACCTCCTCAAATTCGAAGGATGGCTTGTACTTTTCATTTAGCTCTTTTCCCTCACGCTTTAAATCAGCAGCCAAAATCTCATTTCCGGCAGGCTCCGGACGGTTAGAATTTTTCATTTCACCCCTCCTTCATTGTCTGAAGCTCTGGTTCTTTTTCATAATACTGCCTTAGCTTTTTCAGTGCCGCATGCAGACGTGATTTACAGGTTCCAAGCGGAACACTCAAAGCCAAAGCCGTTTCCGGCAGGGGCAGACCTACATAATAATGAAGTGTAACCACCTCTCGCTGTTTTAAGCTCAATCGGCTGACTGCAAGCCATAGCAATTGTTTATTTTCGCTCTGTATCGCCATTAATTCTGCAGAATCCTCAGCATCCACTTCCGGAATTCCGGTAAAAAGTTGCTTCCTGCTTTTTTTACGCAGCATGTTTCGTGCCGTATTGACAGTTATCCGGTACAGCCATGGCCTTAATGCTTTAGTGTCGTCATAGAGATTGAATTTGGCAAAGGCGCGTAGAAAGGTTTCTTGCGTTATATCATCTGCCAGCACCCGATGATTGGTGATCATTAGCGCTACCCCATAGATGTAGGAAGAGTGTTCCTTAAACATCTCTCTGGCTCTTTCCTCTGAAATAGGATAATTCTTCATACTCTCCCCCTTTCAATTCAATGACTATACGCTTTCACCATACCAAACCGTTCGCTTTTATATAAATAAACTGCTTTACCTGCCTGCCGTTTCAGTTCACGAAAACTTGGTTATGAATGAAAGGAGACTGCCCAAAATGGGATAGAAGGAGACGATTGACCATGCCAAAAGATAATAAAATCATTCTCGAAGCTGCGGCCCGAAAATTTGCCGATGACAATGCCGAACCTCCATTTCTGCCTGACCTGGGACCTGAAAAAGGACGTGAAACAGTGAACACTGTGCAGTCCAGTGAAATTTACAAACCGGAAGCAGATCTTCAGGATCTTACCGTGCCTGGTGGACCCGGAGGTGAAGTTCGTATACGTATCATCCGCCCGGTGAACACTTCAAGTGAAACTCTGCCTGTCATTTTGTATATCCATGGTGCAGGGTGGGTCTTCGGCAACAGCCATACCCATGACCGGCTGATCCGTGAGCTGGCAACAGGTGCTGGAGCAGCCCTCGTATTCCCTAAATACAGTCTCTCTCCGGAAGCCAAATATCCTACAGCCATTGAGGAGATTTACGCGGTACTGACATGGATTGCCGATCATGGATCGGAATATGGCCTTGATACCAGTAAATTAACCGTAGCTGGCGATAGTGTCGGCGGAAATATGACCGCTGCCATAACCTTGATGGCCAAGGAGCGGGGCGGCCCGACGATTTCCAAGCAGCTCTTGTTCTATCCGGTAACGGACGCTTCTTTTGACACCGAATCCTACCATCTCTTTGCTGAAGGCTACTTCCTGCAGCGGACCGGGATGAAATGGTTCTGGGATCAATATACAACCAGCGAGGAAGAGCGTGACCAGATCACAGCCTCGCCGCTTCGTGCCAGTCTGGAGCAGCTAAGTGGACTACCAGAAGCACTAATCATAACCGGCGAAGCCGATGTCCTCCGCGATGAAGGCGAAGCCTATGCCAATAAACTGCGGGAAGCCGGTGTATCCGTAACCGCGGTTCGCTTCCAGGGAATAATTCATGACTTCGTGATGCTGAATGCCCTGGCTGAAACCAACGCCAAAAAAGGCGCTATCCTGCTGGCTACCAGTTGGCTTCGTCAATAGGTCAGGTTTAGCGTTTACTTCATTAATATACATCAGCAAACAGGCCTGCAATGGATATTCTCCGGTGCGGGCCTGTTTCTTTGCATGAGGTTACATATTCTATTGTCTATATTTCACCCGTTATTTGCGCTGTGCATAGAACTCAGTCGCTTGGACCAGCATGTCCTTCAATGATCCGAAGGAAGTTCTCTTGCTTACATGTTCATTGAGCTGATCCAGCGGCAGGTGAATTATTTAGTTTACATAATATTATTTATGTTATCTAATTTACTCTTCTCGGGAGCATCTAGCCGTTCATTCGCAAATACTCCCCTATTCTCCGGGTGGCTTCCACAAGCCGCTCTTCCTCTTCTACCAGTGCAATTCGGACGTATCCCTCCCCTTGTTCCCCAAAGGCTGCTCCAGGAATGACTGCTACTCCTGTTCCCAGTAAAAGGTCGTGTGCGAAGCTGTGTGATCTTCCTTGTCCCTGTCCAGTATTGTAGGCATCAGGCAGCTGTGCCCAAATGAACATAGTCGCTCTAGGCTTCTGAACTACCCAGCCTTGCCGAGCCAATGCCGCTATAAATACATCCCGTCTCCGTTCATACAACGGTGCAACTCCTTCATTCTCCCCCGCTTTCATCGCCATCTCCAATGCAGCTACAGCTGCTTCCTGGATGGGGTCGAACACACCATAATCTACATTGCTCTTAAGCTCCCTCAGCGCTCCAACCGCCTCACGGTTACCGGTCATAAAGCCTATCCGGCAGCCAGCCATGTTGAAGCTTTTTGAGAAGGAATGGAATTCAACAACAGTGTCGTGTGCCCCTGGCACCTGCAAAATGCTAACTGGCTTATACCCGTCAAAACCCATTTCCGAATACGCCAGGTCGTGTATAACCAGCACATTCCATTTACGGGCTAATTGGATTAATTTCTCCATATATGTAAGATCCACCGTTGTAGATATCGGATTGCCGGGAAAACTGAGCAGAATAAAAACAGCCTCCTGCCATACCTCATCCGGTATGCTGTCCAAATCAGGAATGAAGGCGTTCTTCTCGAGCAGCGGCAGTGTCCAGGCTTTTACTCCTGCTATCGCTAATGAACCGGAATAAATAGGATACCCCGGGTCAGGCACGATAGCCAGATCACCCGGATTACAGACGGCAAGCGCCAAATGTGCCAATCCATCTTGTGAGCCCATGAGCGCCACGATTTCATCCTCCGGATCTACCGTTACACCAAACCTTGCTTCCATCCAAGCAGCTGCTTGTTTCCGGAATGTCACGCTTCCTCTGGATGATGGATAGGTGTAGCTATTCTCCCTAAGTACAGCTTCACTCAGAACCTGACGTATTTGAAGAGCGGGTGCCTGGTCCGGACTGCCGATTCCCAGATCGATCACATCTAGTCCGGATTGCGATGCTTCCTCTTTCCATGCTGCCACTTCTGCAAAAATGGAGGAACCCAGCCGGGACAGTTTGTCTGATCTCCAGCTTCGTTTGGAATTGCTAAATGTCAACGAGTCCACCTACTTGTTTTTTGAATCATTATAGCATGACCCAGAAGAAGATGATTTCGAAACTTTTAGCGATACTCGGTGAATACATATAATTGTTAGCTATATACTTAAATATTACTTTTTTCCTTTTTATTCAATGGATTCGAGTCGTACAAGTGCCTTATTCCATAAATAAAATCGATCTCATCCAAAACAGCGTATAATTTATGTTATACGCTGTTTTTTTATAGGTTTATAGTTGCCTTTAATATATTTTTTATGTCTCTGCAACGCCACGGGTCAATCTTGAAAAAGAGAGGTTGACGTTTACACATTCTGCTTCAATACCTTCTTTCTAATGATCAACACCACTGAAAGCAACACAGACAACAAAAAAAACAATAGGATTCCCATCCTTCCAATAACATCCCCAACGGCAAATACATCGTTGATTCGTACGGGAATCATGGCGGTAATGAAAATCACCGGCATTAGCCCAAAGATGACAGGGACAAGCCTAATCTTGAACACCTGCGAGATCCCCAAAGCAGCATTAAAGTAAAAACTGCTAAAGATGCAAAACATCTGCATCATCCAGATCACCAATAGCGGGAATTCGAAGCGTTCAAAAAAGAATCCAGTGATCTCTAGGCTGCGCACTAAATCTATAGTAGGCCAGGTACTCGTGATCACAGAATCTATAGACAGACCTCCGATAACCATAACCACAGTGAGAATGTATAAGATCATAGGTATGGCAATTCCCGTTAACATGGCTTTGATCGCATGCTCCGGATGCTGCATGAAGGCTGTGATAACCATCACCACTTCACATCCCGTAAAGACAAGTACTGTGGATTTCAGTCCCCTGATTACAGGCATGAGACCTTCACTTAGTACAGGACGCAAATGGTTAACATCAAATATTCTGATACTAAGGACATAGCATAAGATCAAGATAAAGAAGCTTATGGGGAAAATAATTTGATAGGCTCTGGCGATGGAATTAATGCCTCCAAACACCATATAGGCCCCAATCCAGATGAAGGGAATGATAATTGCCCAAATGGGTGTTCCTTGAAGTAGAAAAAAAATCATTATTTCTCCTAGTACGCGATTTTGAAATCCGGCACTCAATAGAAAGTATAAAATTAATAACAAAGATAAAAATCCTCCTGGGTACCCCCCTACGATCCGTTTGGAGTATTGATAAATGGTCTTACCGGGAAATTGTTGGCTCAGTTTCACCATTATCACAGTAACCAACATTACAATAATCCCACCGAGCACAACAGACATCCATGCGTCCGGAGTCTTGACGGATTCCACCACATCTCTGGGCAAAGTGAGAATCCCCGCCCCTAGTACCGAATTCGTCAAGAATAGTGATGTCTGTCTTGTTGTAATTTTATCATCAGCACGCACAAACATTTCTTCCCCTCCTTCCATTTATTTCTTTGGTTCTGCGTAATTGGATGGGAACATCAAACGCTTGCCTCTACTTCTGCCGGTGAATAAGCAGCACAAATAGTTAAACAAAAATAGCTCATTTTGTATTTATTTACTATTTTATTTTGACTGTCTGATTTATATCTTAATGTCCTTTTTTTCATATAAAACATATTATTTCCATTCATATATGATTTATTCCTCAATCTCTGACCACAAATAAGCTGTATTCAAGCATTCTTACCAAAGCTCTACTTTTTGCAACAGCCAAAGATTGCCCGTGGAACGCTACCTTCTGCCTGGGCATAAGATAGCGTATCAAGAGTGAAGGTGGAATCTGTATGTCTAAGAACAAACGTGGCAAAGCACTATGGCGTACTCCATCCCGGAGCAGAGGAACATGTCCGCTCTGCGGCAGCACGCGAATCAAGCTTCTGTATTTCGGTAAAGGCCTTTCCGGTGAGAAGCTCACCGTCTGTAAAAAATGCGATGGGAAGCAAGCAGTTTAACAAGGTCCACCCTGGGGACCTTCTATTCAATACCATCGGCTTAAAAAAAGGAAGTGCCGTAATTGCGGCACTTCCTTTTCCTTATGAGACTGGAGTATCGCTGCTAGCAGAACGGCTTTCCTATACGTTTAACCGGGCATAGACCGTTTCATGGACAGGAATTCGATTCAGTCTCTTTTCAGAGTATAGGCAAATTCAAGAGAATCTGAACCTTAGTGCGCTGGCTTGATCCACAGCTTGGAGATATCCAGGAAACCAAATGAGCTGGTATGCAACCCAAGCAGGCTATGATTGAGCTGTGCTCTTTTGTTAACATGAGAACCATATAGAAGCCAGCAGTGATCCCGGATGATTCCCTCCACTTTATCCAGCAGCTCAGCCCGTCCCTCTCCGTTTAATAGTGTAAAGTCCTCCAGTTCCCGGTCCAGTAAAGAGCTTTGGGCAGGCTCCAGGTAGGCGTGTAAATAATTGGATTTATTCCTAAAATAATTAATTAATCCCCATTGCCAGTCATCCTCCAGAATTTCCTCCGCCATAATCAGTTCGGCTGAGCTAGGCGCGTCTTTGGCATGTGATTGGATATAGGACTGGAGCTCAATACGCAGCCCGATCTCTGCTCCGCGCCGTTTAAGCCAGTCTGCTTCTTCCAGGTCTTTATGAACTGTATATGCAAGGAGGATACTCTCGCCTTGATAACCACTGCTTGCCAGCAGCTCGCGCGCCTGTTCCAATGGAGGCTCTGTCCAGTCGCTTTGAGCGCTCTTCCAAGGCAGGAAGCTGTCTGCTGGTGTAATGCGGTTGCCGCCCAATTCCCTTACGAGTGCCACTTGGTTGTACAGGATTCGCAGTGCTTGCCGAAAAGCAAGCTGATGATGGACTCCCTTTTTACGGAAATTAACCAGCATGTACCTGCAGCCCAAAGCCGGGTAGTTAATGCTGTTCGTCACGGAACCTTCCGAAGGGAGCTTCATCCGGTACGCACCCGGCAGCTCATATTGACGTTCATTCGGGCCGTGATCCGGCACAAACCAAATATCCACCCGATCCAGATGCGGGCGAATCCCGTAATATTGTTCAAATGCGCTGAGCACCAGCACATCTTCATTCAAATCGCTGATACGGTAGGGTCCAGTCCCGATTAGTTCCGTACGGATGTCTACATCATAAGGTAGAATGCTCATGTGCATGCAACTAAACAAATGCAAGAAGAATAGATTCGGACGACGAAGATGGAAACGAATGCAGTGATCCCCCTCTACACTCACGTGCTCGATGTCCTCATAGTTCCAGATGGCTGGACTGTTCAGATCGAATAAACGCTGCAAGGTTTCCTTAACATCCCGCGAAGTCATCACTCTTCCATGATGGAATCGCACGCTTTTACGAAGAAAGAATACCCATATCTTATAATCCTCACTGCTTTCCCATGTGTGAGCCAGTCCCGGAAGAAAAGTCTGGGTTGAGGCGTCATAGGTAACTAACGTGCTGCAGATTTGCCCTAGCAAATAAGCTTCAAAAGCCGTAATCACAAAAGCCGGGTCCAGCTTCTCCAAACGGCGCCCACGCATCATACGCAGGACATCCTGCCTTGAAGCGGTTTCCGCTTCACTATGAAAGCCCATTTGTATATTCAGCGAGCTGAGCAGCCGTTCCTTTAGCGTTTCATTGGCTTCAGTGACACCGATCAATTCGATGGCTTCCTTAATCTTTCCTTTTCCCATCAACTCCTGAAAGTTATCCTCAATGGCCTCGTCAATTCCCCGCAAAAAAGTCAACTCCGAAGTATGGCCTCTCCCGCGTCCCGGCTTCCAATGAATAAATGCATTTTCTTCAAGCCTCCGCAAAATAAATTTCACATTACGGGGAGTACAGCACAGGGCGGCGGACAAGCTGTCTATCGTTACAGGAACAGGCTCATGGATCCGAAAAGGAATGTTAAACGTTCTTGCTAAATGTATAAAGTGTGCGGTGCTGGTATCCATTGTCGTTGCTCCTCATTAAAGGTGAAATACATCGAATAAATCTTACACTTTTATTTCCCCCTTTTATCATTACAATTATACACAAGTCGTTTTTTATTTCATAGCAGCATTCATAAGCAATCCCAAATTCATCAGTAAGATTAGGAGATCCTCAATCACATGAAACAGCATTTGCGGCACATCCATCCCTTGGCCTGGACCATTATTATCGGCACGATGTTCGGCCGCCTCGTGACCTCGATGAGTATTCCTTTCTTATCCATCTACTTAACCCAAGTTCTCGGTGCTTCGCACTCGCAGACGGGCATAACGGTGGCCGTCAGCTCATTGGCAGGTGTGTTGATCAGCTTCTATGGCGGATACATATCGGATATCTTTGGGCGTAAAATCGTCATGCTGGTCTCTGTATTCGGCTGGGCCTGTGTCTTCTTCGGCTTCGCATCAGCGCAGCATATCTGGGTTTTCTTCCTGGTGAATACGCTGAATGGCCTATGCCGTGCCGTATTCGAGCCAACGTCACGTGCACTACTCTCGGATATCACCCCTCCGGCTCATAAGCTGCTGGTCTTCAATCTGCGGTATGCAGCGGTTAATCTGGGTGTTGTATTCGGCCCGATTATCGGTTTGCAGCTGGGCTCCGCTAAGTCCACCTTCCCGTTTGTGATCGCTGGAGTCGTCTATATTGCTTACGGAATCGTGCTGTTCTTGCAATTCTCGGTCCATCGGTCCAGCCTGCCTGTCCGCTCAGAAGCACACGCTCCACAGCTGCGTGAAGCTCTGGCAGTCACCAGCAGGGACCGGGTATTTTTGCCAGTGCTGCTGGGGACCATCTTTTGTGTACTGGGTTATGGTCATTTCAGCTCTACGCTGGCCCAGTATCTGGCGGTCGATACGCATTTCTCGAACGGCAGTCAGGTCTTTTCCTACATGCTGTCACTTAACGCAATCACCGTATTGGTCGTTCAGTATCCGATTGTCCGCACAGCAAGCAAATTCCCGCCGCTTATTCCGTTAATTCTGGGGAATATTTGTGTGGCGCTGAGCCTGCTCCTGTTCGGGCTTGCCGGTGGAGTAGCGCTTTTAATGCTCAGTGTGGTATTGTTCACGATCGGTGAGGTTCTGCTCTTCACTATGATGGATATGCTGATCGACCGAATTGCCAAGCCTGAATGGAAAGGTACGTATTTCGGCACGATTGGCTTCAATAACCTGGGTAACGTAATGGCTCCTATTCTCGGTGGCCTGCTGTTGGATCAATTTGGCGCCACTAATGGCCCGGCTGTATTTGTTCCGCTCGCTTTAAGTACAGCACTGGGGCTTCCTTTCCTCATTACCGCACACAAAAGACTGACTGCCAGAGAGCACACAGAGGCAAAAATCAGCTCGCAAAGTGCTTGACTCCACAAAGGACCTCTCCTGAACAGCATGAAACAAGACCCGTGTAAGCCAAAGCGCTTAGCGGGTCTTGTTTATGAGGAAGAGGGTTGTAATAGGTTAACATAATATATAATATGTTCCTTATGAATATTGCAACACTTCTTTCAAGAATACAACTTCTGCAGGAATACAAGCTGTTCCTGAATATATCTTCTAATTTCCGGGGGAGAGACGATTTCTGCTTCGTTCAGCAGATTCATTACCTGCCTGCTCGCGGATTCATAACTATACAGATTCAGCGTGTACTCCATGAGCTCATCCGATTCCAATACTCCGACAATTTCGTACTGCTTCATCCGCCGCTGCTGGTCCTTTCCGGTTTTCACAACTACAGGATAGTATTCCTCTTGCTTGCAGCTTTGCTTGAAAGACTCACTCCCTCGCAGCCAATATTCCTCCAGAGCGAAATCTTCTGGGATCATGTAATTGCCTTCCGTAACTTCGGCTGATGTGATCCGCTCGCACTTGAATGTACGAATAGCTTCTGCTGACTCGCAGTATGCCGCCAAATACCAATCTCCCTGCTTCACAATCAGTCCATAGGGCTGTACATTACGGCAAGTCAGATCCCCATTTACCTTACGGTATTGAATCTGAATACATCTGCACCTCCAGACCGCAGACCGAAGCTGCTCGAGACAAGGAATCTCAGTCCGTTCCTCCCACCATGGAGTGTTATCGTAATAAAACCGGTCTTTGGCCTTGCGGATATCCTCCTGGTAGGCAGCTGGCAACGTATTTTCCAGCTTCAGCAGCGCATTCCTAAGCATCAGTCCTGATTCAGTCCATGCATCAAAAGGAATCCCCATTCCCGTCAAGTACAGGTTAATTACCTCTTCCCCGTGCAGCTTTTGAAGATTAACGGTGTATCCCTCCATCAAGGAAATCCCGCCACCCGGCCCGGAAGTTGTCACCATGGGGATTCCCGATTCTGCCAAAACATCAATATCCCTGTATATCGAACGAACGGAGGTTTCCAGCGCTTCCGCCAGCTCTTTCGCCTTTATTTTCCCCCTGGATTCCAGTAGTAAAAGGATTGCAATCAAGCGATGCAGCCTCATTTCCAGCCCCCTAATACATTAGTAAAAGATTAAGATTTTCCGCTCTCGCTCTATTCTTGCCACTCTGATGTCAACAATATAAGTGTATGCTGAATGTATCAGAGAGAGGAGCTGTTGTAAATGAATATTGGCATACTGGGAACTGGCTTTGGAGCTTATCATGCAAGCCTGCTGGTAAAAATGAAAGGTATCAACCGGGTTGTTATCTTTGGTAGGAATGAAACCAAGCTTAATCAGCTGAAGGAAGAACTGGGGGTTGAAATCACTAACTCCATCAACGAAATCCTATCGGATGCCACGCTGGATGTGATTGATATCTGCCTCCCTTCCGGCCTGCACACTAAATATGCTATCGAGGGGCTGAAGGCTGGAAAACATGTGTTTTGCGAAACACCGGTTTGTCTGAGCTGCGAAGATGCTGCGGCTATGCTGCAGGCGGAGAAAATCTATGGAAAACGGATCATGGTCAACCAGTTTATCAAATTTGATCATGCGTATTCCTATTTGTACGAGGCAGTGCAGAGCGGGAAATATGGGAAGCTGCTTCACATATCCTTGAAAAGAGAAACTGCACCGTTATGGGGCGACCTTGGTTTAAGCAAAATTGCTACCCATCTGATGATTCACGAACTGGATATGGTATGCTGGCTGCTGGATAACCCTCCGCTCACCTCAGTTTGGGGAAGCAGCAGCGGACAAGACGGGCAGGCGCTGCTTCATGCGGTTTTAGGTACACCAGAGGTTTCAGCAGAGATCTTAGTCACCTCACAAATGCCTGCTTCGTATCCGTTCACTGTTGGCTATGAAGCCTATTTTGAACAAGCCAAGCTTGAATTTCATGAAATAGATTATCCGGACGGCAAGATTGATGCCACACTGTATGAGTATGGAGTTTCCGGGAAACAGGAGCTTGTACTGGAACAGAGTAATCCCTATGAGAAAAGCCTGTGCTATGCACTCCAATGTTTCCGGGACGGATCAACGTCGATGATCTCGCTGAAGCAAGCTGTGCTTGCTGTGGAAACTGCTTTTGAGATTACCCACAAATTATCTTGAGGTTACAGAACAAATATGGAAACCAGGCCCCCCCACCCTTTTTCTGTTTTTTAGTATTGCTGGATCGTCTATTGTTGTGTTTAGGCGATGTATGGTGGGAGGTGTTGCCGGGTTTGCTTTACTATTGTGAATTATTCATATGATGAAATAAGAGAATTTGTTATCCAAAATCTTGATAATTCGGCTTGTCGATTACATTACCGTTGAGTATAGTTTACGTATTCAATGTTATGTAAAGTATTTTGTATTTTATCATCAAAAGTATCCACTTCCCCCTATTTCCAGCAAATCGCCCGACTTCACGGCCCCTTTTTGCTATAATAAGGTAAATAGTGATGGGGAGGAATCTAATTTGAAAGATGACGAAAAGGTAGATGCAACCTATGTGGAATTTACAGGCAAGCCAGTTCCTAATAGGACTGATCTCCCCCACTCCCGGTACAGGAAAGAACCAGAAGATATAATCTGGCATACCGAAACTATGAGTGTAGACAGCTTTCATGAAGCACATGAATGGATAATGAGCGGACCCTACAACGAGATTGGATATCTCTACAATGGCTATATAACAACGAATTGGATGCTGGCCCATGTTCTTGTGTATGAATGGACTTGGCGGAATACAATTTCTGATCCTCAATTTCTGGTGTACACAAATTATGATTATACCCGTGAAGGCATACTGTACAAAGTTTGGGTTACCCCCGTATCAGCAGTCGGTGTACAAGAAGTAAGACCTGAAGAGTCCTAAAGAATTATAGATAAATCCTGATTAACGCAACCCAATTATAGTTAACATATTTATTATTATGTAATCTTACTGTGTAGGATTGGCTCCAATCAGCTTTGACTTGCATGAAAATAGGAAAAAGGCATACCGTTATAATACGGTACGCCTAATCTTCATTCCATTCGTCAATCGATATTCGCAACCTTCCACTCCCCTTGCTTGGTGCGCAGCAATGAAATCGTATAGCTCTGGTCGGCCTGATAGCCTTCATCCGTCATATACTGAAAGCTTACATCGAAATTTGCCCGCTGTGTACCTTCTGCAGGGATACCCTCATAGGTCATCTCTGTAAAACGGTAAGATGTCGAGGTATTGATGAAGAAGCTGAGGTAGTCTCCGGTTTCCGGTGAGTACATAGTGCTCATAAACTTTTTTTTATCATGTGCAACTATGGCCTGGAGACAGATCATGACCTCATTCAGCATCTGTCTGTTCTCTTTGCCCCCTCCAACATTAGGCTCCTGAATAAAAACTCCGGCAACCAGCGGTGTCCGTTTCTTCATGTATTGCACTTCTCTCAGGATATCTATGAACAGGGGCAGGAGCTCTTCCCGCTGCTCTGGTGTGGTTCGGATTTCAGCTTGATAGATTTGTTCTTTGGCTCGGATTCTGAATACATCCACCCTGCTGTTTCCATCGGGATAGCCGCCCTGGTATTCCTTATATTGAAGCAGAGCAGCAGCACCATCGGCTATTTCAGGTTTGTGTGCACCTGCCGGAGCAGAATCATCTGTCTGAATTTTCCGAAAAGAGATCCAGTTCGACTTGTCGCTTGTCCCCCATGCAGTTCTGCCGTTCCTCTCAAAACGGATTAAGTTCTCCGGCATAAATACCGCCAGCGGCAAATTCCGGTCACTGGAATAATCGGCCTTCAGCTCCGTTCCTCCAGTCGTATAGGCCCTTCCGCTTCCGTCATATTCAGGCACTTCGTCTTTGATCAATGAGACTGATTTTGCCGCAGGCAAAGAAGTTGCCCCAGCAGTAGGCACAGTAGTTGCAGTTGCAGATGGAGTGGAGCTAACCTGTGTCGGATTAGCTTTTGACTCCTGAGTATAAGAATTTGAATTACTGCTACAGCCTGAACTTATCGTAGCCATAGCAGATATGCAGCCTATCCAGAAGATTTTTTGGATGCTGGACATGAACAATCACCTCAATATCCAGACGCTGGAAATCTCTACATGTTGCACTCTATCGAACTATTTTGCTGCTTTATGCTCAATGAATGAGTTGTATATTCAATCCTGTTTTGGTTATTTTATTTATTCACTCTATTAATACTTAACGTGCTGAAATATTGACTGGGATTCCCCTGCCTGGAATTAAAACGTTCTTTGAATTCACCGCCTGTGTAGGAACCGATGACCCGGTGCCAGAAGTTGCGTGCGGGAGTATTGGCGCGAATCTGTGATACCTTCCAGTCACCAGGGAACATATCGAACAACCGGTGTGCTGCCCATGTGCCTACCCCGCTGCGGCGGTATTTTTGCATCACAAAAAACTCTGTCATGTAAAATTGCCCCTCCGAACTGCGAAGCAGCCTATCCACTAGGGCGAAGCCGGCAATCTTATCATCCACCGTAAATAAATAGGCGAATTTATTGTTACCGCTATTCCAGTAAGCCTCCAGGCCGGGATATGGCGGGAACATGCCGTCACGGTCCACCTCAAGCTCCAGATAGCGGGTAAAGTCATATAGATAAAACTGCATCAGCCTGCTGATGGTTTGGCGTTGCTCTTTGGGAACCAGCTCGATTCCAAGTTCCATGGGGTCACCTCTGAGATTCACTTTTATTACACATTCTATAACTTTGTCCCTTCAGGAGCAAGGCAGGCCCCTCATAAGAGCTGTGAATTCCGGCCAAAAGCCACGAAACATGATAAAATAGGAGGAAATCAGAAAGACTAGTCCGCTGAATACCAGAACCCTTAAGGCAGGTGAACAAGTTTTGAGCATTCAAAAAAACACTGACCGCACACATCTCGACCAAAAAGTGCTTCACATGCCATGGTTTGTGCAGCAGTTCATTGACTACAAACGTCCAGATCTCTCACCCTCTACCCTGCTGGAGTATATCCGCGACTATGAATCGTTCTTCGGCTGGCTTCGTGGCGAGGGACTTACCCAGGCCGCCAGCCTGGCAGAGATTACTTTGCTGGATCTGGAGACGTTGCATATGGACAGTATCGTCGGTTACCGCCTGCATCTGACAACACGTGCAGATGGTACAAATTCCAAAGTTACCGTCTCGCGTAAGCTGTCTGCCCTTCGTTCACTATTCCATTATTTAAGCCAGATCGCTGAGGACGAGAACTTCTATCCTTTGCTCAAACGCAACGTGATGGCCAAGGTTGAGATCAAGCGTATTCACAAACCTAAGGATACCGCCGCCAAGCTTAAAGGCAAAATTCTGGAGGACGAAGAACTGCTGGAGTTCGTAGGGTATATTTATGAAGGGTATGGGCGCGATATTGAAGCAAATAAGCAAGCCTATTATTCGTTTCAGCTCAACCGTGAACGCGATGCCTGTATCGCCAGCCTTATTCTCAACTCCGGCCTCCGTGTCTCAGAAGTGGTCAACCTTAATGTGGATGATCTGGATGTGAATAACAAGCTGCTGTACGTCTACCGTAAGGGTCACAATGATGAAACGTTCAAGACACCGGTCTACTTCCGGGAGCAAGCCAAAGATGATCTCTCCCTCTATCTAACGCTGCGCCAGTCCCGTTACAAAACGCCCAAGAAAGAAAAGGCATTGTTCATTGCTCTGCCTAACGGAAGTCATGAAGGCAAACGGATGACCAAGCGTGCAATCCAGGAGATGATTATCAAATACGCCAAACGGTTCGGTAAGCCGTACTTGACTGTGCACAAGCTACGCCACTCATTTGCCACGGACTATTATTTGCAAAATGATATCTACAAAACGAAGGAACAGCTCGGACACGCCTCAACGGAAACAACGGAAGTCTATGCCCATCTTACAGACAAAACAATGTCTGAAGCAATTGAGCGGCGTCTGGAGAGCTGAATACCCATCCACGGAGGGAGTTTATTGTCTCAAATGTTTCAACATATGGATTTACAGTCCAACTGTGAAGAGTGCTTCGGCCTTTGCTGCGCCGCATTGCCCTTTGCTGTATCAACAGATTTTGCTATTAACAAAAATGCGGGCCAGCCTTGTCCCAATCTTCGGGATGACTTCCGCTGCGGGATTCATACCGGCCTGAGAGCCAAAGGATTTAAAGGATGTACGGTATACGAATGCTTCGGTGCAGGCCCCAAGGTTTCCCATCACACCTTTGCCGGCCGGGACTGGCGAGCGGCTCCGGAATCAGCGGCTCTAATGTTCGAGGTCTTCCCGGTAGTGCGTCATCTCCATGAGTTGATGTACTATCTGACCCAAGCACTTGAGTTACCAGCCGCGGGGCCGATCCACAGCCAGCTCCATGCCGTACTTGAGCAGACTACGCGGATGACTCTACTGCCTGCCGAGGCACTGCTGCAGGTGGACGTGCCTACTCACCGAGCAGAAATTAACGAGTTGCTGCTGCGGACAAGCGATTTGGCACGTGATGCCGCTAGGCGTCAACTGAAGAATGTCCCCAAACGACCCAAAAACTATGGCAGAGGTGCCGACCTGATCGGAGCAAAGCTCAAAAGATCCGATCTGCGCTGTGTTAGCTTGCGTGGAGCTTATCTGATTGCGGCAGACCTCAGCGGGGCTGACCTGAGGGGAGCCGATTTGATTGGCGTTGATTTCCGAGACGCGAATCTCTGCGGGGCCGATCTCACAAATACCCTCTTCCTGACCCAATCCCAGCTCAATGCTGCAAAGGGCGATGCATTAACCAAGCTTCCTGACGTACTCGCACGTCCTGAGCATTGGGCTTGATTGTAAACCTGCTGTCTACATCTCAACACTTTATTCCAGCAGTCTGTAAGAGCAGAACAGCGGCCTTGTGCTCCTCCTAGTGGGGAGCCGGGCCGCTGTTCTTTATGACGGGGTTCTATAAGACGTAACTTGTTCGATTACTGCTGCATTGTTGGATTTCTATTATGAATTTTTCATATGTTGAAATTTTGAAAATAAGATCGTTGCTGCCATAAAAAGCTGGCTAATTCTGCTTTTTCGTTAATGTCAAATCGACGAATACCCGGATTCTGCAGCAGAGAAGGATGATCTTGAATCGAATTCCACATGGCCGCTGCAATAATATGGCTCGTCCCGCTAAGTATATTAAGGTCTTCTTCACTACGGATCAATACGATTTTGGGATATCGTTCCTGCTTAAATCCCTCTACTAGCACAAAATCATACTCCGCAAAGGATTCGATCAGTTCATCCAGACTGCTTCCCCGTTCCTGAATGACTGATGTCCGTCCCCCGCTTGTGATGGCAACTGCCGAAGCCCCTGCCTGCCGCTGCTTCCAGGTATCCGTTCCCTCATGATCTATCTCAAATTCATGTCCGTCATGTTTAATTACCGCAACAGAACAGCCTCTCTGCCGCAAGAGCGGGATCAAGCCGCAGATAAGGGTCGTTTTACCACTATTTTTAAATCCGACAATCTGGCATACGGCAGGGCTGCTCCTTATATTCTTCAAGCACTTTTGCGATTGCTGTCTACGCCGCCTCATTTCAGCTGCCTCCCACCTTTTATGATCCAGCCATGCTCTCCAAGCCCCTAATTTCCCCGGGCAGCTTAAGCACTTTTACGGAATCACCTGCAGACAGGCCCCGTTCTTCCGGCGGAACCACAATTAAACAGTCACTGTCCTTGATCGTCACCATGACCGATGATTCGTCTATGCTGACCGGATAGGCGTAAAGGCGGCCCTCATGGATCTCAAGCCTGGAGCGGACAAACCGGGTATAGTTGTTCACTTTAGAATATTCTGCTCCAAGCACTGCTGTCCATTCCGGCAGAAAGGGTTGGACGGCTCCCTGCATTTGTAGGATAACTGGCCGAGCGAATAAATGAAATCCAACAAAACAGGCTCCTGGATTACCTGATAGTGCCAGCAAGAGCGTACCTCCACGCACAGCAGCCGTTGTCACACTTCCGGGACGCATGGTTACCTTATTAAACAACATGTCACCGCTGTTCTCGCGGATCAAATCACCCATGATGTCATAATCCCCGACCGATACCCCTCCGGTGGTAATCACCAGATCGTAGCTCTCAAGTGCCATCTGCACCTTGCTTCGTGCCAGTTCAATATCATCCACTATTGCTCCAAGCATTACCGGATCACCGCCGCTCTCCCGGACCAGTGCCTCCAGCATTGGCGAATTGCTGTTGCGTATTTTACCTGGAACAAGCGGTTCATGCACTTCCAGCAGTTCGGTTCCAGTTGCAAATATTCCTACCTTGGGTCTGCGGATTACCTTTACAAAGGGAATTCCGAAAGCCGCCAGAACCGCGATATCTCCCGCCTTAATCATGCTTCCTGCAGGAAGCACAAGCTCTCCTTCCCCCAGCTCAAAGCCACGCGGAGTGACATTCCGGCCCGCCTTGTGCAGCTTGCGGATGCCTACCTGGAGGAGACCGTCTACTTCCCTGCTCTCCGTAGCTTCAAGCATCACAACCGTATCCGCTCCCTGCGGTACCTGAGCTCCTGTCATTATGCGGGCAGCTGTCCCCCGCCGTATATCGACAGCTGGCACTGCTCCGCATGGAATGTTGTCCACAATGTCCAGCCAGAACAGATCCCCTTCATTCATCACCTCAGTATCAGCTGCAATAAGCGCATAGCCGTCCATACCAGAACGGTTAAAGGCCGGGAACGGATGCGGCGCATAGACAGGTTCAGCCAAATAACGTCCCGGACTTTGATATAAAGGCACTTCTTCTGTATCAAGCACCTTCGCATATTCAATGATCCTTGACTGGGCTTCCTTAACCTGGAGCGCCTTACGATGAAACTTAGAATGTGTTACTTCCTCTCTACTGTTCATATACACCCAACCTCTTCTATCCTGTATTTTTATTGCCCGAACAAAGCCGCCACTATTCTAACCTATTTTAACATGACAACCGGTGATACGATATTTGTTCAACGGTCTTACCCCAAAAAACAGATGCCTCCACAAAAAATGGAGGCATCTTGTCATGATCCATATGATAAAGCTGAAATTAGAAGAAACACTTGTACTGGACATCAGGCACGGATGACCTTTACATCTCCGGGGATCACCTTTTCACCCTCGTATAGCATAAACCGTCCATTCTGCCATTCAACGCGGAGAAGACGTGATTCATCGGACTGGTACTGCCAGACATGCTGTTGACCGCCGTTCATATAAGGAGTTTGACCTGTCACTGACGCATATCCCTCATATTCCTCTTCCAGATAATACGTATAATCGTCCAATTCCAAGGTTGCCGGGACCTCGGCAGGATCATCCAGACGCCCGTCAATCGGCTGATATAATGCGTACTGCAGCTGCTCCCGTTCTTCAATATGCAGGTAGGCAATACGGCTGCCGTCACGCAGGGTCAGAACCACAGCATTGCGGCCGCTGGTTTGCGTACGTCCAGTTACCTCATAGGTCACCAGCGATACCTCGCAAATATCTCCGGCAGACAGGTTCAACATGCTCTTGGGTACTGCCGGTGCCTCAGGTTTGGAGAAGATATTTCCAATACGTTTCCATATACTCAAATGAACCATTCCTTTTAAAGGTTTTGTACAACGCTTGATTTTGAATATCTAAGACCTCAGCCCTTGATAAAGGCCGCTATGATCAAAGCACCGGTCACATGCAGCGAGCCTGCCAATACACCGTAGCCTATTTTGCCCAGCATTGTACCATGATCCAGGTCGAGCTTCGCCCAGCGGAACAGAAGCAGTCTCACTAGTTTTTCCAAGAAGAATAACAGAACAAAGGATACTATAGAGACCACCAGTGCATCTCCCAAACTGTTCGTAGAGGCAATGGAGGACGATAGAATATAACCTTGTGCCAGCAGCTTAAGCACAAACCGCATGGTAACCGCCATATTTCCTGCCCGGATCTCTTCCAAATCGTTATAACGGGTAAAGAGCGAATCCACGTACATCAGCACACTCAACAGTACTGAGCCGCTCACCGTCCATACCACCATGGACACCAGAATGTGGAAATCCATTGTTTAGCCTCCGATGTTCAGTCTGCCTGCCCTCACGGGCAGCATAGAGAAGGCGAAGGAGAAACGTTCTTTCTGTCTCCCCTTCGCCTGTGGACACCAGCCTTATTTGCGGCTTATGCCAATATGTTATTGTTGTTTGTCGTACTGCTTCATCAGCGCAGCCAATTCATCTTCAACCGCCTGATCCTTGCCCAGCTTCTCGAATTCATCATCCAGCGATTTGTTGCCGGAGCTCATTTCGTTGCTGGCTTCTGCCTGGGCTTCCGCCTGCAGCATTTTGTCTTCCATGCGTTTCAGACCGGCTGAAGCGGAATCGGAGCTGAAGCCGCTCATGGCTTTATTAATTTCGGTTTGGGCCTTAGCTGCATTGTAGCGTGCAACCAATGTCTCGCGTTTGTTCTTCATCTGGGTAAGCTGTTTGCGCATTTCCTCCAGCTTGCCGCGCAGATTATCCGCAGAGGCCTTGTTCTGGTCAAAACTCGCCTTGTATTCCACAAGCTTAGCTTCTGCAGCCTTCTTCTCTTCCAGAGCGCGGCGTGCCAGGTCAGCATTGCCAGCTTGAGCAGCAGCATGAGCCTGCTGATTACGTTTGTTCACGAGTGCTTCCTGTTCTTCATAGAGCTGCTTGAATTTTTTCTCAATGGCGATTTGGGCCGCTACAGCTTTTTCTGCATCTTCCAAATCCTCCGTCATGTCACGAATGTATTGGTCCGTCATCTTGACCGGATCTTCCGCTTTGTCGATAATCGCATTCACATTGGACATTGTTAAATCACGCAATCTTTTAAATATAGACATGGTTCATTCCTCCAAAATAAAAGTGAGTTGCTCATTTGTTATCTTTTACGCAGGAAGTGCCATTATCGTTTCAAATTTTGCCCAAATAAATATTGATCGACTTTAAAGTTTACAATTTCCACAACCCTTGCAATGCCTTCCTGGGTCAAATGGTCGTAATGAATGCCCATAACTACGGTAACCGTCCGATGAAGTGCAGCAGCAACACGCATTGCAATCGACTCTGTGATCGTATGCTCCTTATGATGGGGTACTGCTGATGTTGTTACCTTGACGTCACCCGCATCCAAATAAGCGGTACTGGCTGCGCCGATGTGACGGGCGCCCCCGGTAATCAGCAGCAGCAAATCACGGCCGACCTCAGTGGCAGACAATTCAATATCGCCTGGGTCCAGCTCTGGAGAAGACATGAGTTTCTCCCCTTTTCCATTATATTAACCATTGCTCATAAAGATATCTCAGGGAAGAGAAGACTTGATTCTTCATACTGAAATCATCTAGATGATGCCACGGATTTCATCCAGAGACGAAATGCTCTCCTCTATCATAAACTGCTGCAATTCTTCAACAAGCGTACTGCCTGCGCGCAAATTCATGAAGTTATACGTTCCAACCTGAATTACTGTTGCCCCGGCCATAATAAATTCGATAATGTCTGTAGCCGAAGTGATTCCGCCCATGCCGATTACCGGAATGGTTACCCGATTCGCTACCTGGTGCACCATTCTCAGTGCCACCGGCTTGATCGCAGGCCCGGATAATCCGGCATATAAATTATTGAATACGCTACGGCGGCGGCGGACATCAATCTTCATCCCAGAGATCGTATTAATCAGTGAAATGGCATCTGCGCCTTCCTCCTGGCACATTTCAGCCATTCCCGCGATATCCTCAGCGTTCGGGGACAATTTCACAGCAAGCGGCAGCTTGGTTGCGGCTCTCACGGCACGGACTACCTCCTGTGCAGCAGGAGTTTTGACACCAAATGCGATCCCGCCTTCCTTAACGTTAGGGCAGGAAATATTCAGCTCAATCATATCCACCGCTGGTTTGCCGGCTGCGCTGCGCACTTCAGCATCACGCTGAATCAACTCCGCACCCAGCACATAGTCATGCAGTGTGTTGCCTCCCAGGTTCACCAAACGGGCAGTATCCAGCGTTTCCCAATAAGGAAGTTCTTTGGCGAGAAATGCTTCAACACCTGGATTCTCAAGTCCGACACTGTTCAGCATGCCCGAAGCCGTTTCAAATACACGGACACCAGGATTACCGGCCTTGGCATGAAGTGTAAGACCTTTGCCGGAGATGCCCCCCAGCAGCGATACATCATAGAGCTTGCTATATTCACGGCCAAACCCGAAAGTTCCGGAAGCCATGATGATCGGATTCTTAAAGTGGACACCTGCTATATTGGCTGTCAGATTAATCATTGAAGATCACCTCATCCGCGAGGAATACCGGTCCGTCAGCACAAGCCTTGCGCTGACCGTCACGGCAGGAGACACTGCATACGAGACAGGCGCCAATTCCGCAAGCCATACGGTTCTCCAGAGATAAATACACGTTAGGTCTCTTGCCAGCCGTTTCTGCGGCTATGCCTTTCAACTGAGCAGCTTTGAGCATCGGATGAGGTCCGCAGACAAAAATATGATCATAGCTGGTAAAATCTACGCTATCAAGCACTAAACCCCCAACATTGACTGTCAGTTCGGCAGCCAGAGGACGAAATGCTTCTGTACGAAATGCTTCTCGGCTGAAGCCCAGATAAATATCACTGCCAGGAAGCTCTTGGGCACAATAATACAGAGGCGCGATCCCAATTCCACCGCCTACCAGAGCAACCTTTCCCTCAACCGCCGGAAATCCGGTGCCAAAAGGTCCTTCGAGCTCAACAGAATCTCCGGGTTCCAGCCCAGCCAGTATCTTCGTTCCCTCACCCACCACATGATACAAAAAATCCACACCATCTTCGTTTACTTGATGTATGCTAAGCGGTCTGGACAGCAACGGATAGGCTCCCCATGCCCGCAACATGTAGAATTGCCCCATCGTTCCCCCGTGATCCCCCTCAACCCGAAGGTGATACACTCCATCCGCCAGCCGTTCGTTACTAATCACCGTCGCCAAGTTATCAAGCTCCTTCAAATTTAATCTTAATAACCATGCCTTAGAAGGAACTTAAAATCTGTGATAAAGTTCACATTCATAAGTGTCTATTTCCGCTTCCAAACTCCGCGTTCGTATGGCTTAGGCACATTAGCCTTATCAACTCCGCCAAGGGCTTCCTCGGCGTGAAGCGCCCAATACGGGTCACTTAACATCCCCCTGCCTACAGCTACAAGCTCTACTTTTTCCTCAGTCACAATAGACTGCGCCTCTTCATAGGATTCAAGGCGTCCGACTGCAATTACAGGGATCTGTAGCCCGCTGCGGATGTACTCTGCCAGATCAACCTGGTAGGCCGGCCCCGCATTGGGTCCACCATTTGATCCAATCGGTCCTTCACCGCCTGAGGACACATGAAACATATCCACTCCAGCAGCCTTGTAGCGCCGGCAGAATTCAAGAGCGTAGGTTTCATCATAACCGCCTTCTACGTATTCCTTGGCGGAGACCCGCATAATCAGCGGCATTTCAGCGGGAAGCACCTCCCGTACTGCCCGGGTCACCTGTTCCCCGAATAGCATCGGGTCTGCACCGTATTCATCATCTCTGACATTGGTCAGCGGAGAGTGAAACTGGTGAATGAGATAACCGTGTGCACCGTGAAGCTCAACGGTATCAAATCCTGCATCCACAGCCCGCCGTGCACCTTCACGGTAGGCTGCAATCAGTTCAACGATTCCTTCTCTTGTGAGCGCCTGCGGCGTCTTGGAGTTGGCGTCGAAAGGGATAGCTGAAGGTGCAACGGGAGGATCGGCATCCAGCGCCTTTCGGCCAGCATGTCCTAACTGAACAGCTATTTTGGCGCCATGAACATGTACAGCTTCAGTCAGTCTCCGGTACGCTTCAATTTGTTCATCGCTCCAGATTCCTGTATCTTGATTTGAAATCCGTCCATCCGGATGGATACCTGTCATTTCCACAATTATGAACCCGGTACCGCCGATGGCGCGGCTGACGTAATGAACGAAATGCCAATCATTTGGAGTACCATCCTGCTTGACTACAGCGTATTGGCACATTGGGGGCATCACGATCCGATTTTTTAAGGACAAAGCCTTTAACTCATAAGGAGCAAATAAATCCGGCATTTCCATTCCTTCCTTTCCGTTGTTCACGTATTCAATTTCGGGTTATTCTCCAATTTAGTATACACGTATTTTCTGCGCCGATAAATCTTAATCAGAAGCACGATAATCCAGCATAATTCAGTCTGCGGAAGGGAATAACAAGACAAGCATAATCATTTCCCGGAGATTCCAATCCCGATATTGTTTTTCTGTACAGGTTCCATTTATATAGTAAAAGTTTGGTTGCAGTATCATAAAAAGGAGGCGTACCTTGATGAAAAGCCTGCAGATAAGCCGATATCTGCTCATTTTAGCGATTGTCTGCTTCTGTCTGCTCAGCCCCGCTTCCGCCGGAGAGCTTGCAGCAGCCCATCCTGAGTTTCCCGGTTTGTTCCCACAGCTGGATAGTGGTACGAGACCTGTAACAGCACCCATAGAAGATCAGGCGATCCCCGCAGGTTCTTCACGTTCAGCGTCCCAATCACAAAAACGGGCAGAAACCCTTACCCTCAGCCAACTGCTGCGCAAATATCCTGAAACGATCAAGACACAAGGACCGCGGCGCAAACATATCGCACTCACATTCGATGACGTGCCGGACCCCCGATTTACTCCACAAGTGCTTGACGTGCTGCGCAGGTGTCATGTTCACGCCACTTTCTTTGTCGTGGGCAGCCGGGCAGAGAAACACCCCGAACTTGTGGCCCGGATGATTAAGGAAGGCCATGTCGTCGGCAATCATTCCTATAACCATCCGAAGTTTGGTGAAATCAGTGTAAATGCTTATAGGACCCAGATTATACGCACTGAAAATATCATCAATACGATGGCCGGCTATAAGCCGCGGCTGATCCGTCCTCCCTATGGAGACATCAATGAACAGCAGCTGAAATGGGCCAAAGCCCATGGGTACAAGCTAGTGAACTGGAATGTAGACTCCCTGGACTGGAAGGGGTTGTCGAAATCACAGGTACGGAATAATATCATTACCCACGCAGGCAAGGGCTCCATCATCTTGCAGCATGGCGGCGGGGGCCGGGGCAGCAATTTACGGGGAACAATCCAGGCTCTCCCTGAAGTGATCAACATCATGCGTAAACGGGGTTATACCTTTGTCACCATCCCGCAGATGCTCCAGGTCAGCAAAGAAAAGGAAGTAAGAAAATGAATATTAAATAGCACTGAACCTGAGATCCAAAAAAAAGGAAACGAGGACTGCCGGGCTTCGGCATGTTTCGTTTCCTTTTGAGTCTTGAGTCTATTCAATCACATACAGCTGCACATATTGGAAACCGAAATCTGAAACAAAGCTTTGACTGCCAGGGATAAAGATATCGATGCGGTTCCCTTTGATCGCACTTCCCATATCCGTTGCAGTGGCAAGAAATGCCTGCTTAGGCAACCCGGGATGGGAATACCCGGTTACCAGTACCTGAGTCCCAAGCGGGATCACACTAGGATCCACAGCAATGGTACCCAGCTTCAGCGGATTGCCAAAATAGTCAACTGCACCCCATTTGCCATTCTCGCTGGCTGCAGAGGAATAGGCTGTTGCTTTCACCTGAAGCACTTTGCCGTAGCTGTATTCTTTACCCCAGGCTTGAACTGTGTTGCTCTGCGGTTCTACACTTAAGAGTGACACTCCTGTTGATTCCTTAGCTGAGGGTTCAGCCGCCGCAACATTCTGTGTTTTGAGAATGCCAGGGATTGAGAGCCTAAGTCCAGGATAAATATTACTCGCTGGAATATTCGGATTGGCATCCATAATTTTATCCATGCTTATGCCATAATGATTGGATAGAGTATAATAGGTGGTAGTATCTCCTGCGATATGTATACTGTCTGCCTGGACGGGTGCGGCTTGTATCAGAGTGCTGATTCCTATGGCTGCAGCGAGTGCTGCAACGGCTCCAAATTTGATTTTCATGATTTCCTCCTTCATTAGTAGCGCAGTCAGACCCGGGGAAGATCCCTGTTCATGCTGCTTCAAAATAACTCCGGACGTATGTATGTTTCCTTATGCCCTGGTGTTTGTAAAACTAACAGTTATTAATATATCACAACTTTGTAACCTATGCCTAAGAAATTGTTACCATTTTGACAGAAATGGAGTTTTGAAGCGTTATCATTTGATTTAAAATTAACATATCTTTCAAAAATGCAGCTGAAAATTCATTATTTCGTTGCATCTTCTGAACATTTTCGCGCAAATTTTACACAGATTTAACATTTCTCCCTTGAGCAAATAGTAGAATGATAGAAGACAAAGACATTGAAGCACTTGGAGGGTCTATGAACGTGAATGCAGAAGAGAAAAAGAACATCCATACCAGCCCAGCAACAGCATATCTGAACCGTGATCTAAGCTGGATTGAATTTAACAGGCGTGTCCTCCAGGAGGCACAGGATATGGATAACCCGCTTATGGAGAGGGCCAAGTTCCTGGCGATTGTCTCCAGTAACCTGGATGAATTCATCAGTGTCCGTGTAGCGGGGATTCAGGATCAGATCCGGGCAGGCTATACAAAAAAAGATTTTACCGGTTACACCCCCTCCGGCCTTTATAAGCGCCTAATCAAAAGGGTCACTAAAATTATTGCCGACCAATACAGAACATACCGGGATATCTCCAGAAGTCTGCATAAAGAAGGTATCGTGTTTGTAAATTACGAAGACCTTACGCAGGCGCAGGAGCTCTCGATTGAACAATATTACCGGGACATTATTTTCCCTGTACTGACTCCAATGGCCGTAGACCAGAGCCGGCCATTCCCGCTCGTTCACAGCCAGTTTATCTATCTTGCGGTCGTGCTGACACGAAAGGGTAGTCTGGAAGAGGATCCTTATTTTGCAATTCTGCAGATCCCTTCCAATTTGCCCAGATGTATTCCACTTCCCCACCGTTCCAACAGCAAAAAACGTCAGTTTGTGTTTATTGAGGATGTAATCCGCCATCATATCCAGACTTTATTCAGCGGTTATGATCCAGTGGCCGTTAGTGAATTCCGCTTAACGCGCAATTCCGACCTTACTATTGATGAAGAAGGTGCGGAAGACCTGCTGGAAGAGATTGAAAAGGAGCTACGCAAACGGCGGAGAGGTGTTCCCGCCCGTCTGGAAGTACAAAAGGGGATTCATCCTTATGCCCTGGAACAGCTACAGGCTGAATTCGAGCTTGAAGATTTCGTGTTTGAGGTGGAGGGACCGCTGGATCTTGGTTTCCTGCGCGGTTTTGCAAACAGTCTAAAGGGCTTCTCCTATCTCCATGATGCTCCTATCGAACCGCTCTATCCGGCTGAATTCGATGAGAACGAGGATTTCTTCGAGGTGCTCCGGGAACGTGATGTACTGGTATACCATCCATATGAATCCTTTGATGCAATGACGGACTTCATCATTCAGGCTTCAGAGGACGAGCAGGTCATGGCCATCAAAATGACATTGTACCGCGTCAGCGGCAACTCTCCACTGATTACAGCACTGGCCAATGCCGCTGAATCGGGCAAGCAGGTCACTGTAGTCGTGGAGCTAAAGGCACGCTTCGATGAAGAGCGCAATATCGCCTGGGCGCGTAAGCTGGAGCAATCGGGCTGTCATGTAGTATACGGTCTGGTTGGCCTCAAGACTCATGCCAAGGTTACGCTGATTGTCCGCCAGGAAGGGCTTGAACTTCGCCGTTATGTACATGTCGGAACAGGCAACTACAATGACAGCACGGCTAAGGCTTATACTGACCTTAGCTTGTTCACCGCGAATAATGAGATCGGCCTGGATGCCTCCGAGCTGTTCAACCAGATGACAGGGTATTCCGCCAATTATGACTGGAACTCCTTCATCGTTGCACCGACCAATATGAGCCTTTCGCTTCAAAAGCTGATTCTGCGTGAAGCTGAGCATGCCGCCGCCGGGCGTCCATCCCGGATCATCGCCAAAATGAACTCCCTCTCCAATCAGGAGGTCATCGACAATCTGTACAGAGCAGCCCAGGCAGGAGTACCGATTGATCTGATTGTGCGCGGGGTGTGCTGCCTGCGTCCAGGGATTGAAGGACTTAGTGAACGCATCACTGTACGAAGCATTGTGGACCGTTTCCTGGAACATTCCCGGATCTATTATTTCGAGAACGGCGGCAACCCAGAGGTCTACTTGTCCAGTGCCGACTGGATGACACGTAATCTTACCCGGCGTATTGAATTGATGTGTCCCGTGAAAGACAGCCAAATCCGTAAACAGATTGTCAAGATTCTTGATCTGACGCTTAAGGATAATGTAAAGTCCAGTTTCCTGCAGCCGAACGGATACTACGAGCGTGCAGACGACAAAAAGGCCCCTTTCCGGAGCCAGTTCGCCGCTATGGATGTTACCCGCTGGAAGGGAAGCCGAGCTTTACCTTGAGCCCCCAAACATTCCTGAACGTTTTGAGGGCATTCTCAATGTCCTCCAGACCGATCAAGAGCTCACCGGCACCCTGCAGCTCCAGATCAAGCGTATTGCCGTGGAGGCGGGCTTCTAGTCCGCTTACGATACCAATCTCGGTACTATCCAGCGCAATGCATAGCTGTACGAGTGTACCAAGCTTATGAATCCATTCTTCGTCGGAAGCAAGTAAAATGTCCTTGTAGGTCTGGGACAATTTCTGCTTCCGGCTTTTTGTGCTGTAGGAGGCAATCAAAGCTCCCAGAATCAGCTGACGGTGGGTTAGTCCGCGGATCGGAGAGTTCATCAGCCAGTACCGCGTATGCCGCTTGGATTGATAATGGTTAATATTGGAGCCGGTCCGATGCAGCATGATTGACACGTAGATCAGCATCCGTTGCTCATCCCGGTCCCCTTCTGCACCAAATGCATCAAAGAGGCTGAGTGCCAGCTTAAAGATATGATCCAGATGCCGCTTCGATGTACGGATATCAAACCGGATGATCGTATTGAGACTGAATTCCAGCGCACTCTCCCGCACAGGCTGCTCCGGTTCGAGCAGGTCATGCAGCATGCCTTCCCGCAGGCCCTCTCCACTGATTAATGCCTCGCTGGCGCCAATATACTTGTAAACCGTGTGGAAAATAATCAGCCCCGAGACGATAATATCCCCACGGCTCTTGGACAGCCCCTCCAAATCTTTGCGCTTCTCATACGGAATAGTAGGCAGTGTCTCCATAAAGTGATCTATGGTCTCACTGGATAAGGTATAGCCGTGTGAATTCGGAAGGGAATAATCCCGCATCTTCTGGTCCAGCTTCCCCAGAGAGCGCAGAGTTCCACCAAGCCCGTAAAGCGGGAGTCCTGCCCCGCTGTTCAGCCAGTCATGCTCTACTAGTCTCCCTATCACATAGGCCTGAAGTTTACGTACTTGGTCTCCGTTCCAATTGCCACCATGGCTGAACATCAGATTTGTATTGACCGCACCGAACGGAAAAGAAATACTTTGCTGGTAGCGTCGTCCCCGAAATAAGGTGATTTCCGTGCTTCCGCCACCGATATCAATTACAAAGCCATCCTGAACATCAAAGGCATTAATAACGCCCAAAAATCCAAAGTAAGCCTCCTGGTGTCCGCTGATGACTTCAATATGAATCTCTGATGCCTCTGAAAGGTAGGTGATAATCTCCTCGGAATTTGCCGCATTGCGGATAGCCGCAGTGGCGCCGGCGCGGATTTTATCAACCTCAAAGGCGCTGCAAATCTCCTTGAACTGGTGCAGAACAGGAACAATGGTATTCATGTCCTTCCGCTCCAGCCTGCCGTCTTTTGTGATCTTTTCACTCAGACGAGCGGAGTATTTGCACTCCTTGATGATTTTGTAGCCTCCTTCTAGCGTAGTATCATATATTACAAGTCGAATAGAGTTGGAACCAATATCAATAATGCCAATCCGGCAAAGATCATCTCTCATCTGTATGTACTCCTTTTCAAGTTGATTGGACATTTATGTATACTATATCACCCATTCCGCTGCGAACCAAAAACAAACGGCCGCCGGAGAAAGGTTCCGGGGCCGTTTGGAGCTAATCTATAGAACTTTACTTAAGAAATCCTTCGTCCGGTCATGCTTTGGATTGCCGAAAACCTGCGACGGTTCGCCTTCTTCCACAATCACGCCGCCGTCCATGAACAAGATGCGGTCGCCTACTTCACGGGCAAAGCCCATTTCATGGGTAACGATTACCATCGTCATGCCATCTTCAGCCAGTTTCTTCATGACCTCCAGCACTTCACCGACCATTTCAGGATCAAGCGCCGAGGTAGGCTCATCGAACAGCATTACATGCGGCTGCATGGCGAGAGCCCGCGCGATGGCAATCCGCTGCTTTTGTCCACCGGAAAGCTGAGACGGATAAGCATCCCGTTTATCTGCAAGACCAACAGTGCGCAGCAGTTCAGTAGCGATTTTTTCTGCTTCTGATGCGGGCTGCTTTCTCACTTTCAATGGAGCCAGCATAATATTCTGCAGTACAGTTTTGTGTGGAAACAGGTTGAACTGCTGGAAAACCATACCCATTTTTTCCCGCGTCACGTTGATGTCATGCTTCTTGTCTGTAATTGATTCACCTTCAAAAGTGATTTCTCCGCCTGTAGGCTGCTCCAGCAGATTCAGACAACGCAAAAAGGTACTTTTGCCCGATCCGCTGGGGCCGATAACGACGACCACCTCTCCTTTTTGGATCTGCAGGTCAATGCCCTTCAGGATTTCCAGCTTACCGAAGCTTTTTTGCAGGTTCTTAACGGTGATCACCTGTTCTTAGCCTCCTTTCCAATAAACCAAGGATCTTAGACAATGTAAATGTCAGAATAAAGTACATTACAGCAATTACGAGCAAGGGATTCAGCCCTTCGTAGCTTATAGATGTAACGGATCTCGCTTCGAACAACAGATCGGCTACCCCAATCATTGAAACGATGGAAGATTCTTTAATGATGGTGATGAACTCATTACCGATAGCAGGCAGTACATTCTTGATGGCCTGGGGCAAGACTATATAACGCATCGTCATCCCTTGCCGCATACCAAGCGAGCGTGCTGCTTCTACTTGTCCGCGGTCCACACCTTGTATCCCGGCACGGAAAATCTCAGCGAGATACGCGGAGCTGTTAATAGTCAGTGTGATTGCCCCGGATTGAATCGGCGAAAACTCTATGCCAAATTCAGGAAGGCCGTAATGGATTAAAAACAGCTGGACCAGCATTGGTGTTCCACGCAGGAATTCCACCCAGGCTGTCGCAATGAAACGCAGTATCCACCACTTGGACATACGAAGCAAGGAAACTACAATGCCGAGCACAAATCCGAAGAATACCCCCAGCACAGCCAACAACAGCGTGTACTTCAAACCGGAAAGGAAAAAATTGCGGTACTCATAAGCAATATCGAATAAATTCATTTTTGGCATAACCTCCTGTCTGCAAAAAAATAGAAAACAGCGGATCACCGCCATTTTCATATCCACTCTTATTATTAAACCTTCCCCCGCAACATTCTGCAGGGGCAGTTAAAAGTAACCCTCCTAAAAGCAAGCCAGAAACATTACTTCTCGGCAAGCTCGCTGGCAGCAGCAACATACTCGTCAATCTTGCCTTCGGCTTTCAGGCGGGTCAGTGTCGCGTTAATTTGTTTCAGCAGTTCATCGTTGCCTTTTTTCACGCCAATTACATAACCGTCATCTGCAACCTCAGGTTTGGCATCTGTAATCGCCAGTCCTTTGACGTTCTTCACGAAAGCTTTGGCAACAGGTCCTTCCATAATAGAAGCATCTACACGGTTGGATTGCAGCTGCAGCACGATTTCGGAAATTTTCCCCAAGGAAGTCAACTGAGCACCTTCAATGCCTTTGGCGATGTCTTCCTGGATGGATCCGGTCTGCACACCCAGCTTGATACCTTTCAGGGAATCCATGGTTGCAAACTTGTCTTTGTCGGCTTCCCGCACAACAACAGCCTGCTCTGCTTTATAATAAATATCAGACAGTCCTACCGCCTTCTCACGCTCTGGAGTTGGACTTAGTCCGGAAATCACCATATCCACTCTGCCGCTGGACAGCTCATTGAGCAGGGAATCGAAGTTAAGGTCCTTGATGACGAGTTCAGCGCCCATATCCGCCGCAATATCTTTGGCAATGTCGATATCAAAACCCACAATGGTATCTTTGCCATCCACTACTTTATGGAACTCATAGGGAGGAAAATCCGCACTGGTTCCCAAAGTAAGTGTCTTGGCAGCAGCTTTGGTACCTGTATTCGCACTGGTGTCCGTAGCTGCACTATTGTTTTTGTTATTGTTGCCGCAGCCGGTCATCAGACCTGCTACCAGCACCATTCCTAGTGAAAGTTTACCCCATTTGTTCATTCTGTGTATCTCCCCTGTTCTCTTTAAGTTCTTAAGTTCTCTAAGTTGTCCCATTGACCGATTTATTATAAATCACTACGCATGAATATGCAAAGACAAATTTGTGACAAAGCTTGCTAAATGCAGAAGGAAAATCAGGAGCACTGCTCAGTCCCCCAACCATTTTGCACATGCTGTTAAAAGAAGTATATACTATATACTATGTACTATCTCCAATTACTCCCGGAATAACCGTGTTGGTTCATGCAGTCTCTGCCGGTGGTATTAACTTCTGAACTCACAAAACCTAAATTTATGTTTACCAAGCGAGTTTTATGCACAAAACTTTTAGGAGGTGCAATCATGCTAGTTGAGGCTATGTACCATGTTCCCCGCGACAAGTGGGCTTATGCCTACGATGCAAAGACTATACATCTGCGTGTTCGCACCAAACGGGATGATGTGGACTGTGTAGTAGCGCTTACCGGGGACAAATACAATTGGAAAGATACTTCTTACGATATTATGATGGAAAAAGCGGCCTCGGACGACATGTTCGATTATTGGGAAGCCGCGGTCCGGCCTAAATATAAACGCCTTAGCTACACCTTTCGTGTGAGCAAAGGCAACGAAACGGTATATCTGCTCGACAATGGCATCCGTTCGGAATGCCCGCAAGCACCCAACCATTTCTATGAGTTTCCCTACATCCACCAAATCGATCTGTTTCAGGTTCCAAAATGGGCCAAGGATGCGGTGTTCTACCAGATTATGACGGAACGGTTCGCCAACGGCGATCCTTCGAATGATCCGGAGGGAACGGAGGAATGGGGCGGGAAGCCGAAGCTGGACAACTTTTTTGGAGGAGATCTGCAAGGAGTGCTGGACCATCTGGACGATCTGCAGGAGCTCGGGATCAATGCGGTCTACTTCACTCCCCTTTTCGTGTCACCCTCCAACCACAAATACGATATTGTCGATTATAAGAAGGTCGACCCCCATTTCGGGGATAATGAGTTGTTCAAAACCGTTGTCGAAGAATGTCACAACAAAGGCATTCGCGTCATGCTGGACGCCGTGTTCAACCACTGCAGTGACAAGTTCCCGCCGTTTCAGGATGTTCTGGAGAAAGGCGAGTATTCGGTATACAAAGACTGGTTCCATCTGAACTCCTTCCCGGCCGAAATTGTCGACGGTATTCCTACGTATGACACTTTCGGTTTTTTTGGCAACATGCCGAAGTTCAATACAGCCAATCACGAGGTGAGGTCCTACCTGCTGGAAGTTGCTGAATACTGGATCAAGGAAATTAAGGTGGACGGCTGGCGGCTGGACGTTGCCAATGAAGTCGACCATCATTTCTGGCGGGACTTTCGCAAAGTGGTCAAAGCCGCCAATCCGGAAGCCTATATCGTTGGCGAAGTATGGAGTGACTCGTTGACCTGGCTGCTGGGGGACCAGTTCGATTCTGTTATGAATTATCCTTTTTCGGGTACGGTACTGGAGTTCTTCAACGGAGGGATGGACGGTATTACTTTCGGTCACCGGATTGGAGGCCTCCTGATGCGTTATCCGCAACAGACCAATGAAGTGGTCTTCAATTTGCTTGGCAGCCATGATACGCCCCGGCTCTTGACCGTATTAAACGAAGACAAGCGGAGACTGAAGCTGGCCGTTGTTTTTCTTTTTACTTTTATGGGTACGCCCTGCATCTATTATGGCGACGAAATCGGCCTTACCGGTAACGAGGACCCGGACTGCCGCAAATGCATGGAATGGGATGAAGCGAAGCAGGATCGTGAGTTGTATGATTTTTACCGGATGATGATTGCGTTGCGAAAGGAAAACAAGGCGCTGCGGGAAGGCCGCTTCCGCATTCTGCAGGCGTGTGAGAATGACCCGTGCATCGTATACGAGCGCTCGGATGACGTGATTCATTTTACGGTATGGATGAACAATTCTCCGGAACCCCGTATCCTTAGCCATCCCATGGAAACCGACGATTGGCAGGATGCGCTTACCGGAGCGTCTGTCGCCCCGGAAGACGGCATGATGCATATCTCGCTCGACCCTTACGGGTACCGGATTCTCAGCCGGGACTTGGGCTAAATGTTCTGAATGGTCGCAGCACTGCCTTTTGGCATCAGATAAACAAAGGACGTTCTGCAAAGATCAATATGATCTGCAAAACGTCCTTTTTATATACTTAAGCTTCTCTTCTACTCCAAAATACGGTTATAAATGTCAATGTACTGCTGCGCCGATACGTTCCAGCTGTAATCACCGGCAAACGCATTTTTGGTTACTTTTTTCCAGTGTTCCGGCTTCTGATAAAACGACACCGCCCGGCGGATGGTGTACATCATATCATGGGCGTTGTAATCCTTGAAGGTGAACCCGTTCCCCTCTCCGGTTTCCTCATTATAGGCATGTACGGTATCGTTCAACCCGCCTGTCTCGCGGACTACCGGAATACTTCCGTAGCGCAGGGCCAGCAGCTGGCCGATTCCGCAGGGCTCGAATTTGGACGGCATGAGGAACAGGTCGCTTGCCGCATAAATTTTGCGGGACAGTGCATCATTGAACAGGATTTGGGACGACAGCTTGGATGGATAACGCCACTGCGCCTCACGGAACCACCGTTCGTAGACTTCATCACCGGTGCCCAGCAGCACAAACTGGATATCATCATAATAGAGCAGCTCATCCAGCACACGCGTTAGGAGATCCAGACCTTTGGAGTCGACCAGGCGGGTGACCATCGCTAACATCGGGATATAAGGTGCGACCGGAAGTCCCAGCTCCTGCTGTAAGGCGAGTTTATTTTCGGCTTTTTTGGCCAAATTGGAACGGTATCGGGTGTAAATTTGCGGATCGCTGGCCGGATTATAGATCTTAGTATCGATCCCGTTGACGATCCCGCTCAGGCTGTCTGCCCGTGAGTTGAGCAGTCCATCCAGCCCATATCCATAATACGCCGTGCGGATTTCTTCAGAATACGTCGGACTAACTGTCGTGATATGATCGCTGTAGACAATGCCCGCTTTCATGTAATTCACATTCCCGTAATACTCTACACCGAGGAAGTAGCTGTCATCCAGACCCAGTAGTTCACCAAGCACCTCGTAAGGAAATACCCCCTGATACAGAAGATTATGAATGGTAAACACGGTACGGATTTCCTTGTAGAATGGATTGTGGCGGTAATGCCCCTGAAGAAGCATCGGAATCACCGCCGCATGCCAGTCATGACAGTGCAGCACATCCGGCTGAAAATCAATAATCTCCAGGCACTCCAGAACCGCACGGTTGTAGAAGGCAAAACGCTCGCCATCATCCATATAGCCGTAAATGCCGTCCCGTCCAAAATAATATTCGTTATCAACAAAGTATATCGGAATGCCGTCATAGACCAACCGTTCAATGCCGCAATACTGATTGCGCCAGCCGATCGGTACACTCAGAACAGCAACATGTTCCATTTGGGAAACAAATTTCTCTGGAATCCCCCGGTACTTAGGCAAAATCACCCGGACATCCACACCTGCTCCTTTCAGCGCTTTGGGCAACGCTCCAATGACATCGGCCAGCCCTCCCGTTTTGACAAACGGATGGGCTTCAGCTGCAGCGAATAAAACCTTCATATCTCGATATCCCCCTTAATTGTATGGACTGCGGTCCCTTTTTTATTTTACTGCCTTTCGGCCTGATTTCTTCAACACCAGGAAGCTTAGTGGGGGAATGGTTAGTTCAATGCTGTTGACCTGATTGTGCCATTCATATTTGGTGCTCTTCATCGGATCATTGTGCATACCCGACCCACCGAATTCTATATTCTCCGAGCTAAACAGCTCCTCATAGGTCCCCGGGCGAGGAACTCCAATCCGGTACAATTGCCGTTCCACCGGTTGGAAATTGATGATGATCAGCAAGGTATCGACCGGTTTTTTGCCACGCCGGATATAAGAGATAATACTCTGGCCGCTGTCGTCGGCATCAATCCACTGGTACCCTTCCATATCATGATCAAGCTCCCACAATGCTCTTTCGTTCACATAGAGCTTATTCAGCGCAGCCGTGAAGGCCAGCATGCGGCGGTGGCTCTCATACTCCAGCAGCAGCCAGTCGAGTTGGTCCTGGTCCTTCCATTCGATATACTGACCGAATTCCCCTCCCATGAACAGCAGTTTTTTGCCGGGATGGCTGATATGGTAACCCAGCAGCAAGCGAAGGCCTGCAAATTTCTGCTCGTAGCTGCCTGGCATTTTGTCGAGGAGTGACTTCTTGCCGTGCACCACCTCGTCATGGGATAACGGAAGCGTATAATTCTCGGCATAGGCATAACAGATGGGAAAGGTCAACAAATGATGATGATACGGTCTCTCCCCGAAATCATGTTCTATGTAACCCAGTGTGTCATTCATCCAGCCCATGTTCCACTTGTAGTTAAATCCCAGTCCTCCCTCATGCACCGGAGCTGTAACGCCCGGCCAGGCACTTGACTCCTCCGCCATCATCAAAGCCTTCGGATAATAGTGGTAGATCGTCTTATTGAGTTGCTGAATAAACCGGATGGCATCCAAATTTTCCAAACCGCCATTTACATTTCTGCGATATTCATGATTCTTTTTTTCGAAATCCAGTCTGAGCATACTGGTGACTGCATCTACACGCATTCCGTCAATATGATACATCTCGAACCAGAACAGCGCATTCGATATCAAAAAGGATGAAATTTCCGGTTTGCTGAAATCAAAGGAAAGTGTCCCCCACCCCGGTTTCTCGGCCAGCATTGGATCAGCATATTCATACAGCGGCGACCCGTCGAACAATCGAAGTCCATGGGCATCTTTGGCAAAATGAGCCGGAACCCAGTCGAGGAGCACGCCGATGCCTGCCTGATGCAGCTTGTCGATCAGAAACATCAGATCCTGCGGTTCCCCAAAGCGGCTTGTCGCAGCAAAATACCCGGTGCCCTGATATCCCCAGGACAAATCATATGGATGTTCAGCGAGAGGCATGAATTCGACATGGGTGTAGCTCATTTCCAGCAGATAGGGAATCAGAAGCTCACTCATCTCACGATAAGTGAATAGTTCACCATCTTCTTTTTGGCGCCAGGTTCCAAAATGCATTTCGTAAATATTCAGCGGTGCCTGATAAGGTGCCTTGCTCCGCCGCCGCCAGGCAGCGTCCCCCCAGGTGTAGCCATCCAGTTCAGCAACAATAGAAGCAGTGGCCGGACGCACCTCCGCTTGGAAGGCATAAGGGTCTGCTTTGAGGAAGCTTGACCCGTCTGCAGCCACAATCCTGTATTTGTAAAAAGTTCCCGCTTTCATCTCCGGAAAAAAACGACTCCAAATTCCTGAATCGGGTATCTTATATAACGAGTCCACGTCTTCAGTTCCATCCCAGCCGTTATGATTACCAGCCAATCCTACATATGTCGCATGAGGAGCCCACACGGTAAAGCGTACGCCAGGTATTCCTTCTTCAGCGGCAATGTGCGCGCCCAGCATCGTATAGCTGCGATAATTCGTGCCCTCATGGAACAAATAAATATCATCGTTTGACGGGAGGTTAACAGTTGCTGATATATCGGCCAAATCATCACCACCTTCTAATATAGGATGCACCTTTAACATTACCCGAATGTGCCTGATTTGAAAATGATTTCGGGCAGAAAATCGGGGGTTCAAGAATTAAGAAAATTATTCATGTAATTTTTGCAGAGATAAGGCAATATATTTCACCTATGCGTTTCAAGTGCTTGCTGAGCGTGTATATTACAAGCATTGACAAAAAAATGGGAGGGATAACAAATGAGTAAAAAAGAATGTATCGCCATGCTTCTGGCAGGCGGGGAAGGCCGCAGATTGGCTCCCTTGACCTCCACCATGGCTAAGCCCGCAGTCCCTTTCGGAGGACAATATAGAATCATTGACTTTCCCCTCAGTAACTGTGTTAATTCCAATATTGATACTGTAGGGGTACTGACACAATATGAAGCTAATTCCTTGCACAACCATATTGGAGCGGGTGAGCCATGGGGGCTCCATACCCAGTCGAACAAAGGTGTGAAGCTGCTTCCTTCCGGCGTTGAAGGCAGAGACAGCTACACAGGAACAGCCGATGCTATTTATAAAAACATTGAATTTATTGACAGCCACAGCCCTGAGCATGTCTTAATTCTGTCGGCGGATCACATTTACCATATGAATTACAAGAAAATGCTCAATTATCATGTGGGCAAATCGGCAAAAGCCACCATTTCAGTCATGGAGGTGCCTTGGGATGAGGCCAGCCGGTTCGGTGTGATGAATGTGAATGAGGAGCTTAAGATTTCCGAATTCGCAGAGAAACCCAAGGTACCAAAGAGCAACCTTGCTTCGATGGGAATATACTTATTCGATTGGAAATACCTCAAAGAGCATTTGCTGCGGGATGCAGCTAACCCTGCCTCCAGCCATGATTTCGGCAAGGATGTGATTCCAGCCATGCTGGATGGCCATGATGAATTGTTCGCATACCGTTTCAAAGGCTATTGGAGAGATGTTGGTACCGTCGACAGCTTGTGGGAAGCTCATATGGACCTGTTGCACGAAGACAAAGGCTTCAAGCTCGATAACTCCCGTTGGCCCATGTACAGCAGAGCCCGCAGGATAAAACCAGCTCCACATAAACCACGCCTTCAGATGCCTACCACTGACAGCCTGGTGAACGAAACCTGCCTGCTGGAGGGCAGTCTGAATCGTTCGGTTGTTTTTGGAGGAGTTGAAATCGGCAAGCTGAGCCTGGTTAAACAGAGCGTCATTATGCCTGGGGTAAAAATTGGCCGTGGGGTATTGATTGAGAACGCCATTATAGGCGAAGGTGCAGTCATTAAAGATGGTGCCGTGATCAAAGGCAGTGCAGAGAACATTGTAGTCGTTGGGCCACATGAGATCGTAGCTGCCAAACCGGTGATTAAGACCCAGCCTTCCCGTCTTTTGCAGGAAGTATACGAAAAAACAGGCCGACTGCGTGCAGAAGGACTTCCTTCTTAACAACCATATATGTTCAAAAAAGGATGAGGAAGCTGTCAACGACAGCTTCCTCATCCTTTTTATCATCTCAATATTCATGTTATAGCAGTTTGTCTTCCTGCGAAGCAGTGACAGTCTGCTCTTCCGTCATAGGCAGGATCACTGTTACCTGCGTCCCCTTGCCAAGCTCACTGTCCATTTCAAGCTTGCCGCCATGAAGCTCCACGATTTGCTGAGAAATCGCGAGGCCTAGACCCGTGCCGCCATTCAGCGCATCCACCTGGAAGAACCGGTCGCGTACTCTGCCAAGATGTACCTCACTGATACCTATCCCGCTGTCACGAACAACGACCGCCAGTTCACTGCCGCTCAGACAGTGTGCGGACAAAACAATGCTTGAATCTTCGGGGGAAAATTTCACAGCGTTATCTACCAGGTTAAGGAATACCTGCTTCAACCGGTTAGCGTCAGCCTTGATATAGAACGTCTCGTCGCATTCCAAAAGCAGATGAATCCGTTTCTTTTCTGCTTTGGCCCAAATGTTCAGAATCGTCTCCTGAAGCAGCACTTTGATATCTACACGGCCCATTGACAACTTCATCTCGTTCTGCTGTAGCTTGGAGAAATCGAGAATCTCTTCCACAAGCCCAATCAGCCGGTCGCTTTCTTTGGAGATAATGCCCATGCCCAGCTTGGTTTCCTCGGGATCATACCCGCCTGAAATAAGCGTTTCGCTCCAGCCCTTAATGCTAGTAAGCGGGGTCCGCAGCTCATGCGAGATGGAGGAAATGAAATCATCCTTAATCTGATTACTGCGGATAATTTCATCTGCCATGTAATTCAGGGTAGAGGCCAAATCCCCAATTTCGTGTTTGTAATCGCCTTTGATCCGCGTTGTGAACTTGCCTTTGGCCATCTGGGCTGAGACCGCCGTAATATTCTTCAGCGGCTTCACAATGGAATTTGCCAGACCGAAACTGAACAATACCACAATCGACATCACCGCCACACCAATTCCGATCGATACCAGTGTCAGGTTCAACAGGTCACTGTCGATTCTCTCCATGGAGGTAATGTAACGGATCACATAAGTTTCTCGCCCGTTGATATGCACCATCTTGGACACCGCCATTACACTCTCATTCGTTCCGGGCTGGCGTCCCACCCAGCGGCCGAAGCTTCCCCCCACCGCCTCTGGTACATCACTTGTTGTAATCGTGCGGTCGGGCTGAAATCCAGTGGAGCTGATGAGCATATTGCCATCCAGTGTCAGCACCTGCAGCTCGGTATAGTCCATTTGAAAGAAATCCAGCAGCTTTTGCAGCTGATTGGGCGAGTGATCCCCGGAAATCTCATATTTCTGGAAATCCTCCGCCATTCCGATATGCAAGGTGATTTTACTGTATACACTGTCATAGTAATACGTCCGGATCGCCAGCAGGAATATAACCTCAACGAGGAGAAGCGCCACAAAGACGACAAAAATATAGTGCAATACAATCTGTCTGCGCATCCCCTTCTTGATCATTGTGCTTGGCCTTTCCACTTATAGCCATGACCCCACACGGTCTGAAGATATTCCGGCTCCGAGGGATTATTCTCGATCTTCTGACGCAGCCGGCGGATGTTCACATCCACAATCTTGGGATCCCCCATATATTCCTTGCCCCAGACATGATCAAGCAGTGAATCCCGGCTAAGCGGGGTATTCTCCATCTCCAGAAAATACTGCACCAGTGAAAATTCGGTCGGTGTCAGCTCAATGGCCTCTCCGCTGCGCTTGAACTGCTTGGAAATCAGATCAAGCGTAAAGGGTCCGGAATGAAAAGATACCTTGGCGGACTGCTCACGGTGAACATTGACCCGGCGCAGCAGTGACTGGATGCGTGCGATCAGCTCAGTAGGACTGAACGGTTTGCTGACATGGTCATCTGCTCCTACCGACAGGGCATATACTTTATCCTGTTCCTGAACTTTGGCCGTCAGAAAAATGATCCCCAGACGCTCATTGGTCTCCCTGATCCGTCTGCATACCTCAAAACCGTCGATGCCTGGCACCATGACATCCAGAAGTGCAATGTCAATATCCGGCACCGTTGTCAGCTTGTGAAGGGCTTCATTACCGTCTGCTGCCTCCAGTACTTCAAAACCGTTCCGTTTCAGATTAATCACGATAAAACTCCGGATGGATTCTTCATCCTCCAGGATTAATACCTTACTCATCGATTCCCTTCCTTTCAATAGGCGAGGTGATTTTATTGCTTTCTCCTCCGCTTTTGCTCTCATCCAATTCTCCACGGTAGCCGATTATTTTGTCCATATCGCTTCCTAACAGCTCCCAGCCTTCATTTTTCTCCCGCTCCCATTCAACAGGAGTAAAAAAAGAAACCTCAGCGACCGTTTTTCCGGTGTCCAGCATAATAAATCTTAGATATTTATCCTGAACGGACTTGGTGTCAACCGTCACCTTCTCGAACCACTTCGGTAAAATGTTAATCGTGAATCGGTCAGACGGGTCCTGGTACAGCTGATCGGAGAACGTAAGACCGTTCTTCCCATCCCATTTGTAATAGGAATTAAAATAAGGGATCGTCTGCGGATCGAAATATTCCCAGCCCTTTGGCGGCTCGAGCAGGCCGATCTCCAAAATACCGTCACCGTCGATGTCTTCACTGACAATCTTTCGTTCTTTAAACGTCCGCGCGTCTCCCGGAACAACCACCCGCAGCTTGTTGTTATCCATCACAACCATGGTTGTGTATGCCGAATGGGAATCCACCGCAGCATCCAGGATAATACCTTCTTTGTTCTCTGCTACTTTTCCTGAGACAATATTGTAATAATTACTGAAATACGGGTCCAGATCATCCAGTTCATCCAGAACCTTGAACCCGTCACTGTACTGATAGGTTGTAATTGTGGCAAATTCATTACGCTTGAAATTCACAACTGTGATGTCTTCAATGCCATCCTCGTTCAGGTCATCCAGCAAATATTTGGTGTAAGGCTGGGTCAGCACTTCCTCCAGGACTCCCCCCGTATAGCGGTACACTACCATGCCTTTTTCTTCACCGCGTGAGTATCCTGCAATGATATCCAGTTTGCCGTCGCCGGTCACATCCTGGATATCAACAGAATCGAGCTCCATCCCGTTGCCGTCAAATACAAGCTTCTTCACCCAGCCTTCATCCTGCTTCTCCAAAATCATCCCGTGAATCTGTACCGTTTCGTTCTTGGTAAGATAGAACACCAGCGTCTCCATGACGCCGTCCTTATCCAGATCCTCCGTGAAAATAGAACTGTCATCGTCATTCGCCGGACGAATCAGTGTGGAGCCGGCGGGCTTCAGTGAATTGATCGCTGTCATCAGTGATGCCTTGTCAGCCGACAGCTGGGGTGCCTTCATCCGCGAAACAGGGTCACTGATAAAGGTGCAGCCTGACAGCACAGACAGTGACAGTGATAACGCCGCCAGACGCTTTATAACATGTCTACTCAACTTCATCACTCTTTCCCGGTTACGTGGTTCGATCTGTTATAAATGGGCACGCTCCTGAGAGGTTAGGCGGCGGCCTCTGACATCATGTTTGATTCTTCCGTCTTCCAGCACCCAAATGCGTGTAGCATATCGCTCTGCCAGCTCAATCGGAATCACGGTAATCACGGTAAGCCCTGTCTCCTTGCACAGCTTGCGCAGCGTCTCCAGCACATTCTCCGCTGTTTTGGGATCCAGGCCGGTAACCGGCTCATCTGCCAGAATAACCTTGGCACCATGCACCAATGCACGGGCAATCGCCACACGCTGACGTTCCCCGCCGCTGAGCTGGCTGGTCTTCATCTTCGCCTTGTCAAGCAGGCCGAGTAAATCCAGCTCGTCCATTGCACCCATGTAATCATCTGAACGCACCATGCCGGTAGCCATCCGCCAGAGAGGCGTCTGGGAGGACTGTCCAATCAGCACATTTTTGAGCGCTGTACGGTTCGGATTCAGTTCCGCATTCTGCTCCAGATATGCCCATTCCCGGTGGATCTTGCGTTTGCCGGCAAAGACACTTTTCATGATATCCGTTCCATCTACCCTGAAGTTGCCCCTGTCCCATTTCTCCTTGAGCGCCAGGCATCGCAACAGTGTCGATTTGCCGCTTCCGCTGGCTCCCAGCAGAACCACAAGTTCACCTTCTTCTAATTGAAAGCCAATATCCTGCAGGACCGGATTCTTCTCTTCTCCTACTGCTTTGGCCAGATGTTCAACTGTAATCATAGTTCAGCCTCTCCCTGTCTTCATCTCTACTCTACTCTATAGTGTACTCTGAAAGCGGGATCAAATTCCATGCGAGCACTCGTTCTTATCTTACCTCAAATCGGCTTCCGTGGCGAGAATAATAACCCTGCCAGGCCGAACACAATATATAAAACACCCAGAAGAACAAAAACCCCTCCACCCCAGCCAAATTGCAGCAGCACGCCGCCAATTCCCGGACCCATAATGCTGCCGAAACTATAATGAAAAGATGAGACTACGTTAGCGGCAGGCAGTAAATTGCGGGGAAGGATATCTGCAGCATAGCTGAGCCCGAGTGAGAAAAAGGAACCCACAAGTCCGCCCGCTGCCATAAGCACAGCCAGAGTCCATAAGAAGCGGTCTCCCGTAAGCGGCAACAAGGCAAACGCCAATCCCCCGCCCACACCGGAGAAGATCAGTATTTTTTTCCGCCCGTACCGGTCGCTCCATATACCTAACGGCATTTGAAGCAGCAACCCGCCTATTCCCGCGAATGGAAGGAGCGCTGCAATCTGGTTGGCACTGAAGCCGATACGCAGACCATAGACCGGAAAGTTGCTGTTCAGGCTTGCCTCCATATATCCGTATAAAAGAGCGGGAATCAGCGCATACCACGCAAGAGTATAACTGCGGGCGAAACGGCGTGCCTGCCCTTCCCCATGTTCCACTTTGTCCGGATGAGAGTCGGGAAGCTTCAGCGCCACCAGGATCAATACGAACAGAAATAATAGCGCAATCACAGCAAAAGGTACCGCCTGCCCGAAACGGAGCAGACTTATGCCAAGCGGCCCCAGGCTGAACCCTAGCCCGTAGGACATACCATACAGGGATAGATTACGTCCCCGGTGCTCCGCAGGTGTCATTAACAGCACCCAAAGCTGGGCAGCGTAATTGATTGCTGAATCCCCGATCCCTACCAGAAGACGCAGCACGAACCATGCCTTGACACCTGGAAGCAGCGGAAAACATATTAACGAAACCAGCACAATGCTGATGCCTGCTGTGATTAGTTTTTTGAAACCGATTGCGCTGAGAATCCGTTCCGCTACAAGCGTCATGGCAAACGAGCCTACATACAGTGCGGCGGCATTCAATCCGTTGAGTGAGGATGAGACCCCTTTTTGCTCCAGCAGAATGGATAAGACCGGCAGCAGCAGGCCTTGGCTCAGTCCCGCCGCAATGATAACAGTAATCAGAATGAGATAATTGAGCCTGCTGCTCTGGTTCGCTGATATTGAGTGACTGTCTGACACAGATGAATCCTCCTATGTATTTCTTTGGTTATGGCTGGTGTAACCGCCTGGCAAACACGGAACATTATAGTGGACAACCTTCTTCAAAACAAGAGATAATATATAGAAGTGACCGATTTTTCTGGGGGTGCAAGCTTCATGAACTATAAATTAGAAATTGATGTTTCGCCGGTATATGAGCTGCTTGACAGTTTTATGTTATATGTAACAAAAAAATGGATTTCGAATCTTGACATCGGTCCTGACTGGATCCGTGATGTGGACAGCCGTATCGCTCCGGTTCAGATTTCAGTCTTGCGTCAGGCCGCGGAGTGGCCTTTTGATGACTATGATGTGCTCTACGCATGGGCATACACCAGAGGTACGGCCTCCAAAGTAACGCAGTTCCTCGATGACCTTGAATCCTGCTCGCTGGAAGAATGCTTCGAGCGTACAACACCTTTTTTCCAAGAGTTCACTCTGGAAGAATGCGCCCGGATCAAATATGGATACATTCCGCTCTTGCGCCTGTGGTACGAGCAGTATTTCCGTCATACGGAGCAAAAGATTCTGCCGCTGCTGATCGAGGATGCCTCCGAGAAAAAAATGCTGGAGAGTAAAATGGACATTGTGCCTCTAATTGAATATGCCTCCGGCGGAATTGTCGTGGAGGACATCCCGGAGCTGGAAACCATCGTACTGCTGCCCACCGTCCATAATCGGCCGATTAATACCTATTGCTTCTATAAAACAATGATGCTGGTACAGTATCCGGTCGATGTACCTCTGGACAGTGAAGATGAGCCGCCTACAGTGCTGCTCCGCTTGACAAAAGCTCTTTCGGACCCGACCCGGCTGCGCATGCTGCGCTTTATTGCCCATGAGCCTAAGACCCTGTGGGAGATGCAGTCAGAACTCAGCCAATCCAGAGAAATGCTGATGCATCACCTGCTCATCCTGCGTGTCGCCGGCTTGCTGCGTGTACACCTCCGGGGAGAAGGCACAGAACGCTACAGCATTAGGCCTGACGGTGCTTCGGAACTTCAGATGTTCCTGGAGTCCTATATTCGTCTATAATAGGTATACAAATTCAGAAAGAGATACAGATACAGAGCAGTTGCTCTCAAAACATGGCCTATGCTTCCGAAGCGAGTTTTGAACGAAGCCAGTCAAGGAGCAGTTGCTCTCAAAACATTTAGGAGTGAGCATTATGAAATATTTGACACAGCAAGTGATTTTTGATCTAGACGACACCCTGGTGCATTGCAACAAATATTTCGACCTCATTCTGGGGCAATATTTCGAGCTGATGTCCGAGTGGTTTGGTGAATATGGCGCAACCACCGCAGAATTCCGCAGCAAGCAGGTGGAAATCGATGTACAAACCGTAAGCACAAGCGGCCTCGCCAGCGATAATTTCCCGAAATCACTCATTGCGACCTACCGCTTTTTTTGCATCAAATATAACCGTCCCGCTGAACCTTTTCATGAACAACAGCTGATGAAGCTCGGGATGAGCGTTTATGATCAGGAGGTCGAAGCTTATCCGGGCATGGTGGAAACGCTGGACACGCTGAAGCAGGACGGTCATGCCCTATATCTCTACACCGGAGGCGACGATACCATCCAGCAGCGCAAAATTGAGCAAATGAAGCTTGACGCTTATTTTGACGACCGGATCTACATCCGCCAGCATAAAAACATCGAGTCGCTGGAGAATATTCTGAGTACGCATAGCTTCGACCGCAAAAACACCTGGATGATCGGCAACTCCCTGCGCACAGATGTGCTCCCGGCTTTAACCGCAGGCATCAACAGTATCTATCTGAAGCAGAAGAATGAATGGCTATACAATCTCATTGAGCTGCAGCGCGAGATGCAGCAGTCCGTCCAGACGATCTCCAGCATCATCGAGGTGCCTCCGGTCATCCGGTCTGCAGTACAGTATAAGAGTCACGGCTGATGCGCTCCCTGGTTCGTTGTTACAAATGACATATGCAGCCTGCGGCGGGTATGATTATACTATTTGAGTAGATTTTCATCCCACGCAGGAGGTTAGCAATGAATAAGAAAACAAACCCAAACACCTCAGCGAATACCAGACGATTATTGCCAATGCTGCTCGGAGTCGTTGTCATTCTGCTGATTGGTGCTCTTGTCTTTGTCACTACAAAAGGCAAAGCCAGCGAAACAGGCGAACTAGACCAACTCCCGAACTACACAGATGTCAAAAGAACCATCGTTGTGGACGGGCTGAAATATGAAAAACAGCCGCATCTGGGAAGCGAAGATGCCAAAGTGAAAGTCATTGAATTCGCTGATTTCAAATGTCCCGCCTGTAAAAAGTGGACCGCCGCTTATCTGGATACATTCATTAAGGATTATGTGGATACCGGAAAAGTACAGTTCTATTTCATGAATTTCGCCTTTCTCGACCGTGACTCCTATCTTGCCGCCAGTGCCGGCGAAGCCATCTATCATCAAAGCAATGAGAAATTCTGGGAGTATGTGCACAAGCTGTACGAGAACCAGGGTGATGAGGGCAAAATATGGGCGACCCAGAAATTCATTCTAGGCTTCGTGAAGGATAACATTAAAGGCATTGACTACAACAAGTTCGAGCAGGATCTGAAGAACCAGACCTATATGTACGATGTAAAAGAAGACTTCAAAATTGCCGGCTCATATGGTGTTAACGGCACGCCGAAGTTTATGGTAAATGGAAAGCTGCTGCCTGACTCCTCCTATGAGGGACTGACCGCTGCTATTGAAGCCGCCACGTCTGACAGCAAATAAATTCACCAAAAGAGGATGCGACCCGGCCAGGAACCCTGGAGGCTGGAGCGCATCCTCTTATATATTGTTTCGAGATGAACATTCAAGCTGCGGATTGATTGCTGCAGATAATCTTACTCGACGCCGAGCTGTCCCGTGTCACTGCTCTTCAGAACCAGCTTGCCCTCCAGCGGTGAGCCGTCCTCCGCAGTGAGCTTCAGCTTACCGGTGCGCCCCTTCTCAATCAATGCCTTCACTTGGGCATCGGTAAGCGTCCGTCCAAAGGTTTCTTTCCAGATCACGAACTTGCAGCCTTCCTTGTAATGGGAGCAGCCATAACCTTTGCGTCCCATAAAAATCAAACCGCCACAACCCGGACGTGGACAAGCTCCGATAACCTTGGGACCGTTATCCGTTTGGCTATCCGCTGCAGTCTGCTTGCTTCGGGAAGGCTTAGCTGCTGTAGCTGTGCTCCCCTCATCCCCACTGCGCTTCCTTGGCGCTGACGGCTTGTTGACTGGAGTCCGGGAGCCTGCGTTGCTACGGCTCTTGGCTCCGCCGCTGAGGGCAGGCGTCTCCCCTTCGAAAGAGGTTCTGTCCGCCCGGGACTGCACACGGACCTTATCCACGATCATGGAGGCGAAGCGCTTCACATTCGCCATGAACTGGCTGTCTGCTGCTGTTCCCCGGGCGATTTCATTCAGCCGCCGTTCCCACTGACCGGTCATTTCCGGTGAAGTCAGCAGCTCAACACCCGCTCCACGGATCAGCTCAATTGCGGTCCGGCCTTTTTGGGTGATTGCAATTTTTTTACCCTGCATTTCCACATAACCCACATTCTTCAGCCGTTCAATGGTTGCCGCCCGGGTAGCCGGTGTGCCGAGCCCTGAATCCTTCATGGCGTCGCGGAGCTCTTCATCTTCAATCTGCTTGCCCGCACTTTCCATCGCTTTGAGCAGCGTCCCTTCGGTATAGTGCTTGGGCGGCTGGGTATCCTTCTCTTTCACAATGGCATCCCTGCAGTGAACCTCAGCGTTGGGATCCATCGAGAATGGTTCACTAACCTCGATTTCCTCCTCTTCCTCGTCCTCCTTACCCTTTCCTTTGGCCGGTTTGGACTTGTCCTTCTTCTGATCGCCGTAGATCACCTTCCAGCCCAAACTCAGCAGTTCCTTGACGGTTGTTTTGAAGTGTTCCCCTTCAACCTCGGTAATGACCGTATGCACCTTATACTCCGCAGCCGGATAGAATTGCGAGAGAAACCGCCGGACAATCAGATCATAGAGCTTAGCCTCATCGGCGCTTAGTCCGGAAGCCTTACGGTTCGTTGGCAGAATGGCATGGTGATCCTCAACCTTGGAAGGGTTACAGATGAATTTGTTGCCCTTGTGGACCAAGTTCCTGTTCGCTCCTTTGACCCATTCGTCATAAGCCGTTCCCTGAAGTGCGGACAGTGTCTTGTGCATTTCCGGAATATTCTGCTCAGTCACATAGTTGGAATTCGTACGCGGGTAAGAAATCACCTTATGCTTTTCGTAAAGCGCCTGGGCGAGATCTAGCGTTTTTTTGGCAGAAAAGGCATATTTGCCGTTGGCTTCCCGCTGCAGCAGCGTCAAATCATACAGCTTGTTCGGATATTCTTTGGTTTCTTTCACCTCGTATGAAGCAACCCGCGCCGGTTTGCCCTTCACCTTGGCAGCAATTGCTTCAGCCTTGGCTCCGTCCGTCATCCGTTCTCCTTGCCACATGCCTTTGTAGGCCATCTCATTCTGGGCAAAATGACCCTCGACTTCAAAAAATTTCAGTGAGGAAAAGGCCTCAATCGTCTTTTGCCGGTCATATATCAGCGCAAGCACAGGGGTCTGTACCCGCCCTACTGACAGCAGCACATTATGTTTGGTGGTAAACGCACGCGAACCGTTCATTCCAATCAGCCAATCCGCTTCACTGCGTGCCTTCGCAGCCTTGGTAAGGTTCTCATACTCAGACCCGTCCTTCAGCTCCTGGAAGCCTTTGCGGATGGTTTCCGGGGTCAGATCGGAGATCCATAGTCGCTTCACGGGCTGTGCAAGCTGCAGGTGACGCTGAATCAGTGAAAAGATATGCTGGCCCTCACGCCCGGCATCGCAGGAATTCACCAGCAGATCACTACGCTTCGCCAGCTCCCCAATCACCTTCAGCTGATCCAGCGTACGCGCATTCGGCACCAGCTTGAACTCCTCAGGAATGATGGGCAAATCGTTAATATTCCATTTTTTGTACTTCGAATCATACGCTTCCGGCTCGGCCAGACCGATCAGATGACCAATAGCCCAGGTAATGATATACTGCTCACCTTCCAGATAAGAACGGTAGTTTTTGGCCTTCGGTTCTATTGCGGCGGCGATATTCCGTCCCATATCCGGTTTCTCCGCAATAATAAGTGTCTTCAAAAAGATTCGCTCCTTAGCCTCATTCTTCCAAAATACGTCCAGTAGTCTATTATAACATTAACTCCGCTACTTTTTAACGTATTCCAGGAAACTTTGTCCGGTCATCAGATCTGCCCAGAAGCAACACGGGACAACGCTTCAGCAATGTCCATAACCTCTTTACTGCCCAATCTCCGGTCCATGTACTCCACTTTGTGCTCCCCCGCATCCTTGCCGACAACAATGGCCACAGGTATGCCTATCAGACTGGAGTCTTTAAATTTCACTCCTGCCCGTTCATCCCGGTCATCCAGTAGAGTCTCAATACCGAGCTCTATAAGCTGCTTGTACAGTGCTTCTGCAGTTGACTTCTGTACCTCGTCTTTAACGGACAACTGCAGGATATGCACCTTATAAGGCGCGAGTGCCATAGGCCAGATGAGCCCCTGCTCATCGTTATTCTGTTCAGCCACCGCAGCCAGCAGGCGTGAGATGCCAATACCATAGCAGCCCATAATCATAGGTTTACTTCTGCCGGTTGCATCGAGGAATGAAGCGCCGAGCTTATCACTGTACTTCGTCCCCAGCTTAAATATATGTCCGATTTCAATCCCCTGATGAAAGTGTAGGACCCCTTTGCCGCAAACTGGACAATGCTCCCCTTCCTGGGCTGTACGAAAATCCCCCACTTGCGAAAGACTGAAATCGCGGCCAGGCACCACTCCACTGAAGTGGTAGTCCTTTTCTCCAGCTCCTGTAGTCCCGGAAGTCATTGCAGCTACCGCCCTATCGACCAGCACAGGTAGTGAGAGTCCCACAGGCCCGACATAACCGTTCTCCACTCCTGCAGCTGCTTGTACAGCCCGGGCATCAGCCAGCGCGATCTCACTAGCTCCGATAAAGTTCCTTACCTTGACCTCATTAACCTCATGATCTCCTCGTACAAGGACTGCAAAGGTCTGGCCCCCGCCTTGATAGATCAACGTTTTGATTACCTGCTCCGGTGCAATCTGCAGTTCCTGCTCCAGTTGAGCTATGGTGCGGATACCAGGAGTATGGAACTTCACTGCAGCAGGGAGGCTGTCCGTTTTGCGCAGCATATCCTCCTCCCCATAATAAACCTCAGCCTGTTCCAGATTGGCGGAATAATCACAGGCAGGGCATACAGCAATCGTATCCTCGCCAATACTTGATAAGGCCATAAATTCGTGGGTTTCCCCTTCGCCCCCGATGGCTCCGGCATCCGCTTGTACGGCCCGGTAAGAAAGTCCACAGCGCTCAAAAATCCGTTGATACGCCTTGTACATTCTTGCATATGTCTCATCTAGTCCTTCCCAGCCTATGTCAAAAGAGTATGCGTCTTTCATCAAAAATTCTCTGCCACGCATCAATCCGGAACGGGGACGGCGCTCGTCACGGAATTTAGTCTGGATCTGGTAGACAGTAACCGGAAGTTTCCGGTACGAGCTGATCTCTCCCCGAATAAGAGAGGTAATTACCTCTTCATGCGTCGGTCCCAGTACAAACTCCCGCTCGTGCCTGTCTCTCAGCTTCATCAGTTCCTTGCCATATACCTCATATCGCTCTGATTCTCTCCACAGCTCGGCGGGCTGCATGGAAGGCATCAGCATTTCCTGTGCACCAGCTACGTCCATTTCCTCCCGCACGATATTCTCAATTTTACGCAATACCCGTCGTCCCAAAGGCAGATAAGTATAAATTCCGGCAGCCAGCTGGCGGATATATCCGGCACGCAGCAGCAGTTGGTGATTAATGGTTTCCGCTTCCGCAGGCGCTTCGCGAAGGGTTGTTGCTAACAGATTACTTTGGCGCATACTTATCAGCCTCTCTTGTGGGAATAAAGTGAATGTCCGGCCCCTGAAATCAACGCAAAAAAGACACATCCGTCAGGGACGAATGTGTCGTGATACCACCCTAATTCAACCGCCAGTACATACCTGGCAGTCCTCGATACGGATAACGGCCGATCCCGGCAGCATAAGGTGCTGCAGCTTCCAAGGCAGGGTATGCTTCTCTCGTTCTTTGAGGGACCTTTCAGCCGGTGAATCCCTTCTCTGTTCTAACGATCCTGGAAACATAGATCCTCGGTCAATGCTTTTCGATATAATGATTGCTTTTAATCTATATGATTTTACTGGCAACGTCAAGTTAAGCTTGTTTGGCCCACTACCTTGATTCAGATACAAGAGGATCTATTCAACAAAAACCTAATGTGTAAATAAATTTTTTCTCATATCTTTTGTTAGATATGAAATTAATGCGTCAAACAACCGAAATATCTATAGAGTTAAATAAAGAACGATTGCGCAAAGATCAAATGATCATTTCGCGTATTCACGGGGGAGCCAACCATATGAAGCTTATTCAACAACTTGTCCAAAAAATCTCATCCAGATCATTGCAGAAACGATTAATGCTAATATTCACCTTAATGTTGGTTATCCCCATTCTACTTGTAAGCTACTTCTCGTATTCCAGCTCAAAGAAACAATTGGAAACTAAAATGCAGGAATCAACCCGCGATAGTGTAGAGATGCTGCAAGGAACCATTAATGAGACCGTATCTGCTGCAACAAAAAATGTCCAGCAGCTCAGCCAGCAATTCACATCCAGTAACATCGATGCCAAAACACCGGAGGCCCGCGCGCTGATGGATTTATTCATGAAAGAGCATCCTGAACTTGAAATCCTAATCCTCGGCAATGAGAATGGTGCCTGGATGAAATCTCCCAATGGCGGCAAAAAGGACTATGACCCCCGAGCCAGAGATTGGTACACAGCCGCTATGAAGAATACCGGCAAGGTTACGATTATTAATCCTTTCACATCCGCTACAACAGGCAATTACAATCTCTATATCTCCGAAACCCTTCAGGATGGCAAAGGGGCAGTCACAAGCAGCCTGAGCCTTAAACATATGGGTGAAATGATCAACAAGATTAAACTGGGCAAAGACGGCTATATTTTCATAGTCGATGGCAATCACAAGTTTGTCTCCCATCCCGTCAAAGCAGCCGGAGAAGACGTTGCTCCTGATGTAGTCAAGCTGCTCGACAAGGACAGTGGCTCCTTATCCTATACCAGCCCGGATACAGGTCTAGTAATGCGTGGATACTATACCACCGACAAGACTACAGGATTCAAAATTGTCGGTGTACTTTCCACCCAGGAATTCTCCGACGCTTCTTTGCCCATTCTTTATAACGGACTTATGGTCCTGGGGGCAGCACTGCTTATTGCATTGGCGTTGATGTACTTTATTATTCAGGCCATTACCCGCCCAATTCTTAGCCTTAACCGTTCTGCCCGCCGGGTCAGCGAGGGTTATCTGAATGAACAAATCCAGATTAACCGTTCGGATGAGATCGGGCAGCTGGCCCAGAACTATAATCTGATGGTTGGCTCACTCCGCAACATCGTTGTCGATATCTCAAATACCTCCGGTTTGCTCGCTTCGTCCAGCCAACAATTGACGGCTACTACAGAAGAGAATTCCAAAGCAACCGGTTATGTTGCTGAGCTGGTACAAGATTCAACTGCAGGAGCAGAGACGCAGACAGCAGCGATGGCCGAAACGGCCCGGGCCATGGAAGAGATGTCTTCCGGCATTCAAAAAATTGCAGAGGCTGCCGCTACGATTGTAGATTCCTCCGCTGACACCGAAGCTGACGTATCGACAGGCAGCCGCAAAATCGAGCAGATGACCCTTCAAATGGATGCCATCAGCCTTTCTACTCATCAAGCCTCTCAGCTAATCGGACAGTTAAACGGATTGAACAGTCAAGTTTCGGCGATGAGCAGCGCCATCTCCACTATTGCAGTCCAGACTAATCTGCTCTCACTGAATGCAGGCATTGAAGCTGCCCGGGCAGGCGAACACGGCCGGGGCTTCGCCGTAGTGGCTTCAGAAGTTCGCAAGCTGGCAGACCAATCCAAGACTACTGCTGACAACATTCAGGAAACGATTGAACAGATGACCGCACTCATTGACCGCACATATGAAGCTATTCATCACACCGTCGCAGCCGATGTTGAGCTTGGCATTAAAGCCACTGTTGAAGCAAAAGAAGCATTCCACAGCATTGAACAGTCCACAGCCAAAATCAATGGGCAAATCCATGATATTTCAGCCATCACCGAGCAGATGTCAGCCGGTGCGGAGGAGGTTGCAGCCTCCGTTCAGGAAATTTCCAATATCGCACGTTCAACGTCCGATGCCTTTCAGAACGTTACAGCAGCTACAGAGCAGCAGCTGGCCTCCATGGATGAGATTTCTGCCTCCTCCACAGAACTGTCCAAAATGGCAGCCGACCTGCAGCAAAAGATCGAACATTTCAAGTTAGAGGAGTAGACTTACGTCTCTCCTCACCAAGCTATTTAGGTAATCTCAAATATTGCATCCGGATATGAATGTACAACAAAAGCCGTCGCTCCCGCATGATGCGGAAGAAACGGCTTTTGTTTGGCTTTTATGTCCGGCTTACACCAGAACTGTCGAGCCCATCAAATATTTATCAACTTCACGAGCGGCTTCGCGCCCCTCATTGATTGCCCATACCACAAGGCTTTGTCCACGGCGCATATCCCCGGCAGCGAACACTTTGTCTACATTGGTATTGAACTTGCCATAACGGGCCTTCACATTGCTGCGGCGGTCTGTATCCAGCTTCAGTTCTTCAATAATATCCTGTTCCGGTCCGTCGAATCCAATAGCGATCAGCGCGAGCTGAGCTGGATATACAGCCTCTGTTCCCGGAACCGGCTGATAGATCTTGCGGCCGGTCTCATCCACCATGCGCCGGATTTGCACCGTATGAAGTTCCTTCAGGTTCCCTTCCTCGTCACCAACGAACTTGGTAGTCATGATGGAGAATTCGCGCGGATCATCGCCGAATAGGGCTTTAGCTTCTTGCTGGGCATAATCCAGCGTATAGACATTCGGGAATTGCGGCCAAGGATTCGCGATTGGATCACGTTCAAGCGGAGCCTTGTCATGCGTACCGAATTGGGTGATGCTGCTGCAACCATGACGCAGGGACGTGGCTACACAGTCAGAACCGGTATCCCCACCGCCAAGGACAATTACATCCTTGCCTGCCGCTGATACAAAGTTCCCATCTTCCAGATTGGAATTGAGATAGCTCTTAATTGTTCCGTTCAGATAATCCATCGCGTACATAACGCCCTTCAGCTCAGCGCCTTCGACATTGAAACGGCGGGCTTTGGTCGCACCGCCACACAAAACGACTGCATCATATTCATCAACCAGCTGCTGGGCAGGAATATCCTTGCCGATCTCTGTGCTCACCACAAACTTCACACCTTCAGCAGCCAGCAAATCCACACGGCGCTGAACCACACGTTTGTCGAGTTTCATAGTTGGAATGCCGTAGGTTAGCAGTCCGCCAATACGGTCACTGCGCTCAAAAACCGTTACCGTGTGCCCGGCTTTGTTCAGTTGCGCCGCAGCCGCAAGCCCGGCTGGTCCGGAGCCTACGATAGCCACTGTTTTGCCTGTACGCTTCTCTGGCGGATTCGGTACAACCCAGCCTTCTTCAAAGCCTTTATCAATAATCGCCAGCTCAATTGTCTTGATTGTAACCGGTTGTCCAATCAATCCAACAGTACAAGAGCCTTCGCAAGGTGCTGGACAGATACTGCCGGTAAATTCCGGGAAATTGTTCGTCTTGTGCAGCCGCTCCAGCGCTTCCTTCCACAAGCCACGGTATACCAGATTGTTCCATTCTGGTATAAGATTGTGAACCGGACAACCCGAAGTGCCTCCGCTCATATCAATGCCGGTGTGGCAGTAAGGAGTTCCACAATCCATACAACGTGCACCCTGTGTCCGAAGCTCGTCCTCGGTTAGGTGATGGTGGAACTCTTCCCAGTCCATTACGCGCTGCTCAGGATCACGATCACCTGGGAGCTGGCGCTTATACTCCATAAATCCAGTAGGTGTAGACATATTTACGATTCCCCCATCCGATCTCTTCGTGTTGATGTATAGTACATTGTAGCATATTGCGGCGTCCATATGTTTTTCAGCGCAATGAAGTACCTGCACATTCTATAATACTTAAACGTTGGGCATTTGTAATTTTAATAATTATAGTAGCATCCAATACTTTCGCACTGTAATGGACTAATCTGCTGATTATTTGTACTATTTCACATGTTGTGTCAGAGAAAACGCTTTTTCCTCAAACCGAACGCTCGTAAACGAAAAATCGGTAATCATACGGGTTTTTTTCATCCCGAATTCCCTGAATACTGGAGATCTCTCTCCACATGCTCCAGTCCACATCCGGAAACTTTGTATCCCCTTCAATGTCCTCTTCGATCCGGGTTACGATCAGCTTGTCAGCAAAGGGAAGCATCATCTTATAAATTTCCGCACCGCCAATAACCATCAGCTCATCGTCCTTGTGCCCTTCAGCTACAGCTTCCTCTATGGAATGTACGACTCCAGCCCCCATAGGAGCAAAGCTGTGGTCTCGTGTGAGAACAACGCTCGTTCTGCCTTTTAACGGCTTGCCGCCAAGAGAATCCCAGGTTTTGCGTCCCATCAGCATTCTCTTACCAAGGGTCTGGGACTTGAAATAATCAAAATCCCGCGGCAGATGCCAGGGCATGTCATTATCCTTGCCGATCACATGGTTGGCAGCCATGGCCCAAATCATGCTAATGCTCACAAAAATCCTCCCCTACAACGAAATATATTCCACTTTTCAAGGATTATATAGCCACCGGTGCTTTGATTCCCGGATGATAGACATAATCGGCAAACTCGAAATCTTCGAAGGTATAATCAAAAATACTCTCCGGTTTTCTTTTGATCACCAGCTTAGGAAGTGTAAATGGCTCTCTGGCCAACTGAGTGGCCACCTGTTCCAGATGATTTGTATAAATGTGCACATCTCCACCGGACCAGACGAACTCCCCTACCTCAAGCCCTGTCTGCTGGGCAACCATATGTGTCAGCAGCGCGTAACTGGCTATATTGAAGGGCAATCCCAAAAAGGTATCGACGGAACGCATAGTCAGCATGCAGGACAGCTTGCCATCCGCCACGTAAAACTGAAATACAAAATGGCAAGGCGGCAGCTTCATCTGCTCAATCTCCCCCACATTCCACGCACTGACAATATGACGGCGGGAATCAGGGTTATTCTTTATCGATGCTATAACAGCTGAAATCTGGTCAATATGGCGTCCATCCGCACTCTCCCAGGCCCGCCATTGCGAACCGTATACGGGTCCAAGCTCACCATTTTCGTCAGCCCATTCATCCCAGATCGAGACTCCATGTTCCTTCAAATAGGATGTATTGGTATCACCCTTCAGAAACCACAGCAGCTCATGTACTACCGATTTCAGATGGATACGCTTGGTGGTAACCAGCGGAAATCCTTCAGCCAGATCAAACCGGAGCTGCCGTCCAAAAACCGATCTAGTGCCAGTCCCGGTCCGGTCGCTTTTGGAGGCGCCGTGGTCCAAGATATCCTGAAGTAAATCCAAATATTTACGCAATTGTTCAGCACCCCTCTCCACTATTTTTCTTTTATCATTTTACCATGACCTTACCATCCTTGTAACTTGTTAAGACGCAGAAAAAGTAATTTCCATAACAGGTTGGACTGCTTTGCTTTATGGTTTTACCTCTTCATGTAAATAGTGGATATTTAAGAGGGACACTTACCCTCCAGCCTTCCGGCCTTAGGATTCTTCGGAATTCCTCAAGTGCGGAATCCAGCTGGAACCGGTGGTAGCTGTTGGCCGCCACAATCAAATTTGCGGACTGATCCGCTAAAATGTTGTGTCAGCAGCCCTGTGCCTCCTCCGATATCCGCAACCGCACCAATACCAGATATCATCCTCAATAAATGGACTAACATTATTTTCTTGAGTGAGGAAATCTGATCATTCACAAAATATAGAACATCAACCTAAGGTGGGAGACAAATCGATAATTGGAAGAAGGTGATATCCAGTGCCACTAGCCAGTGTTAATGGGTACAGCATGTATTATGCGGATTGCGGTCAAGGAACAACGATTATATTTATCCATCCCCCAGTATTGACTAGCTTGAATTTTCTATATCAGATGAACACATTATCGCAAGATTTCCGAACAGTCTCTTTTGATATCCGGGGGCATGGCAGCAGCGAACCTTCCAGAGAAGAGATTACTTATCCGCTGATTGTAGAGGATATTAGGCAGTTGATGAATCAGTTGAAGATTGAAAAAGCATTTTTGTGCGGTTACTCTACCGGCGGTTCTATTGTCCTCGATTTTTTGTTAAACTGCCCCGAGCGGGCATTGGGCGGTATTGTGATAAGCGGAATGTCTGAAGTGAAGGATAATAAGCTAAAAAAGAAAATAGCCCAAGCGCGTTTCTTGTCCCGAATCGGCGCGGTCGGTGTAATTGCCCTTTCCACCTCTTGGAGTCAAGCAAAAACCAAACTGCCGCTGCTGCGGACAATGTTCTACGACGCAAAAAAGGCAAACGCCCAAAACGCCGAACAGTATTATCATTACAGCCTTCATTATAACTGTACGGATCTATTGGAAAAGATTTATCACCCTGTTTTGTTGGTCTACGGAGAAGAGGATACTTTATTCCATCCATATGCTAAGTTGCTGCAAGAGCGATTGCCAAAGAGTGAGCTTGTATGTATCCAAAAAGCCAAACACCAGATTCCCACGAATGCTGCGGGTAAAGTGAACGAGCTAATCAGACAGTTTATTTATTGCTGTGAATCGTCTTGTTTATAGCCAGCAAGCTTAGAGAATCTGCTGTTGTTCCCCGATTCTGAGCTCCAGCCTTCTTTCGGAAGTCCTACAAGTATGAAAAGAGGATGCCCCCAGCAACCGTCAACGGCTCTGTAGAGCATCCTCTTCAATCACTTAAGTGACAAGCGTGAAGTTATTATTTCACAACGTGAATCGGGTGTCCCTCAACCAGTTCAGCAGCTTCCATGACGATTTCGCCAAGGGTTGGATGCGCATGGATGGTGAGTGCGATGTCTTCGAGCGTTGCGCCCATTTCAATCGCCAATCCCAGCTCAGCAATCAGGTTGGATGCTTCAATACCAACGATTTGTGCGCCGAGTACCAGGTTGTTCTCACTGTTAGCCACAATCTTGATGAAGCCTTCAGGAGCGTTCAAGGAAACCGCACGGCCATTGCCTGCGAACGGGAATTTTCCGGCTTTTACTTTGTAGCCCTTATCTTTAGCTTCTTTCTCAGTCAGACCTACGCTGGAGCACTCAGGATCGGTGAAAACAACCGCCGGAATGACTTTGTAGTCAACAACGGATTTGTGACCGGAGATGGCTTCAGCAGCGATCTTGCCTTCGTAGGAAGCTTTGTGTGCCAAGGCCAAGCCTGGAACGATATCGCCGATAGCATAGATGTGAGGGATATTAGTGCGGCCCTGGTGGTCGACTTTGATCAGACCGCGTTCGTCTAACTCTACACCGATCAGATCAAGTCCCAGTTCGCCATCTGTGTTTGGACGGCGTCCTACAGTAACGAGCAGGTAATCCGCTGTAATCTCCTTGGACTCACCGCCCACGGAGTATTTCACGGTTACTTCCTTGTCATTCTGAACAGCACTTTCCGCTTTGGCATTCGTCACGATCTCAATGCCTGTCTTCGCCATGTTTTTGGCAACCAGACGGGTCATATCTTTATCGAAGCCTGGCAGTACAGTATCCAGACCTTCAATAATCGTTACTTTAGTGCCAAATTTGGAGTACATCTGGCCAAGCTCGGCACCGATGTAGCCGCCGCCGATAACAATCATGCTCTTAGGGATCTCAGGCAGATCCAGAGCTTCGGTCGAAGACAAAATGCGTCCGCCGAACGGGAAAGGTTTCAACTCAATCGGACGGGAACCTGTCGCGATGATGCAGTTATTGAATTTGTAGCGAGGGGATTCATGCTCATTGAACAAACGGGCTTCGTTTGTGTTGATGAACATGGCTTCTCCGCTGAACACTTCAATTTTGTTGCCTTTCATCAGGCTGGTTACACCGGTGGTCATTCTTTTCACGACACCGTTTTTGAATTCCTGAGTTTTGGACCAATCGACCTTTACATTCTCGGCAGTTACACCGAAAACTTCGCCGTGCTGTGCAGCTTCGTATTGATGGGCTGCAGAGATCAGAGCTTTGGACGGGATACATCCACGGTTCAAGCAGACACCGCCGAGTTCCGATTTATCCACAATCAGTACCTTCTGGCCGAGCTGGGCGGCACGAATTGCCGCCACATACCCGCCGGGACCTGCACCAATTACCAATGTGTCGATTTCGATTGAAGCGTCTCCGACTACCATTTATTACACCTCCATAACTAACATATCAGGATTTGCAAGCAGGGTCTTAATGTAATTCATAAAGTTCTGTGCTGTTGCACCATCAATGATGCGGTGGTCAAAGCTCAGGGACAGCGCCATTACAGGAGCAGCAACAATTTCGCCGTTCTTAACGACCGGTTTCTCGGTAATACGTCCGGTACCCAGGATCGCCACTTCAGGGAAGTTGATGATCGGAGTGAAGAACATACCGCCTGCGGAACCGATGTTGCTGATGGAGATCGTGCTGCCTTTCATTTCATTAGGAGCCAGTTTACCGTCACGTCCGCGCACAGCGAGATCTGTGATGGCACTTGCAATCATCCAGATACTCTTACGGTCAGCGTCCTTGATTACGGGAACGATCAGACCATTGTCTGTATCTGTAGCAATACCGATGTTGTAGTATTTCTTGTAAACAATCTCATTTGTCGCTTCATCAATCATTGCGTTAAGCGCCGGGAATTGACGGGAAGCTGCAACAAGCGCTTTGACGATGAATGGAAGGTAGGTGACCTTCACGCCTTTCTTCTCAGCAACAGGTTTCATACGGGCACGGAAGGCTACGAGCTCGGTAACATCCACTTCGTCCATGATGGTAACATGCGGAGCGGTGTATGCCGATTTAACCATAGCATTGGCAATGGCTTTACGGATACCCTTGAACGGTACACGTTCTTCTTCGAGACTCACGTTACCGGAAGCTGCTGCTGGAGCCGCTACTGGTGCCTTGGCTGCAGGCGCTGTCGCCGGAGCAGTTGCTGCGGCCGATGCCGCGGCTGCTGGTGCCGCCGCAGGTGCTGCGGAGCCGCCTTTCAGGAAAGCTTCCACATCTTCATGGGTGATTTTCCCGTTCTTGCCGGAGCCATTCACCTTCGAGAGGTCAACGCCTTGTTCGCGGGCTGACTTGCGGACACTTGGTGTAGCCAATACATCGCGGTTAGGAGCTGGAGCCGCCGCTGGTGCAGCCGCAGGAGCTGTTGCCGCCTGTGCAGCCGGAGCTTCAGCATGGCCGCCTTCCTGATGAGGAACATCGCCTTCTGCAGCAATAATTGCCACAACTTCTCCTACGCGGCAGACCTGTCCGTCTTTGGTGAACACTTCAAGCACTGTACCATTGACCGGTGAAGGCACTTCTACGACGGCTTTATCATTTTGAACTTCCATGATAATATCATCGTCTGTAATTTTGTCGCCGACTTTGATATGCATTTTGATAATTTCACCTTCATGCAGACCTTCGCCCAGCTCAGGGAACTTGTATTCAAAATTGGAAGTTCCGCCGGTTGCAGGGCTGGTCGCTGCCGGAGAGGAAGTTGTATCTGCTCCGCCTTTGGCTGCATCCGCTTCTTGAGTGGATTGCGTTTCGGCATGGCCGCCTTCTTGTTCAGGGACATCGCCTTCTGCATCAATGATTGCTACAACTTCTCCTACACGGCAGACTTGACCATCTTTAGTGAAGACTTCAAGCACTGTGCCGTTAACCGGACAAGGCACTTCAACTACCGCCTTGTCATTCTGTACTTCCATTACGATATCGTCATCGGTCACTTTATCGCCGGCTTTGATATGCATTTTGATAATTTCACCTTCATGCAAACCTTCGCCCAGCTCAGGGAACCGGTACTCAAATTTTGCCACCTTAATTACCTCCTAAAAGTTTGGATAGCATACACTTCATTAATTTTTCTTCGCAAAACCCGCTTCGGAAGCGTACGCTTAGTTCCGATAGCAGTTCAATATATTGCAGACACGGGTGCCGCCCTTTTACAAGGACGGCAAGGTCAGTTACTCTTAGAATTCCATAACTTTCTTAACTGCTGCGATTACACGTGCAGGGGTAGGAATCCATGAATCCTCAATTTGTGCGAACGGGAAAATAGTATCAGGACCTGCTACACGGAGCACAGGCGCTTCCAGATGCAGCAGAGCTTTTTCGTTAATCTGAGCAATAACCTCTGCGGCTACGCCGGAGCTCTTCTGTGCTTCTTGTACTACAATTGCACGGTTGGTCTTCTTAATCGAAGCAACGATAGTATCGATGTCAATCGGGCTAACCGTGCGCAGGTCGATAATTTCGGCCTTGATGCCGTCTTTTTCAAGCTGATCGGCCGCTTTGGTAGCAGTATGTACCATCAGGCCGTAAGTAATAATCGAGACGTCAGTACCTTCACGAACGACATTCGCTTTGCCCAGTTCAACGGTATATTCACCTTCAGGAACTTCAGCGCGAAAGGCATGATACAAGTTCAAGTGCTCCATGAAGAATACAGGGTCATTGTCGCGGATAGACGCGATCAGCAGTCCCTTGGCATCGTATGGATTGGAAGGAATAACAACCTTGATACCCGGACTTTGGGCAATCAGGCCTTCCAGGGAATCGGTATGAAGCTCGGCTGCTTTTACGCCGCCGCCGAATGGAGTGCGGAAGACTACAGGAGCATTGTATCTGCCCCCGGAACGCCAGCGCAGGCGCGCAGCCTGAATGACGATTTGATCGAGTGCTTCAAAGATGAAGCCGATAAATTGGATTTCAGCAATCGGACGGAAGCCTTGCACCCCAAGACCGAAAGCCAAACCGCCGATTGCGGATTCAGCCAGCGGAGTATCGAATATGCGCTCCTCGCCAAATTCCTTTTGCAGCCCTTCCGTTACACGGAATACGCCGCCTACATTACCAACATCCTCTCCGAAGATAAGAACATTAGGGTCACGAGTCAGTTCAACGCGCATTGCGTCACGGATTGCTTCTTTCATATTCATCTGTGCCATTGCCTGATATCCCCCTTATTCAAAATCGGCTTTTTGTTCTTCCAGATGTTTCGGAGTTACCTCGAACATGCTGTCGATCAAGCCGGGAATGGTCATTTTTTCGGTCTGCTCTGCCTTTTTGATCTGCTCGTTCACAGTAGCCTTCGCTTCTTCTCTAACACGCAGCGTGTCCTCTTCGGTCCAGAGACCCTTCTTCTCCAAGTACTTGGCCAGACGGGCAATCGGGTCCTTCTCATTCCATTGGCCTTCTTCTTCCTTGGAACGGTATTTGCTGGCGTCATCAGACAGGGAATGCGGACGGAAACGGTAAGTTACAGCTTCAATCAGCGTAGCACCTTCACCTTTGCGGGCACGTTCAGCAGCATCCTGTACCGCAGAGATAACCGCAAAGATGTCCATGCCGTCGATCTTGATACCGGGAATACCCGCAGCAACAGCTTTGTGGGCGATTGATTTGGCTGCCGTTTGTTTGGCAAACGGAGTCGTGATAGCATAGCCGTTATTTTGTACGAAGAAGATGACCGGCAATTTGAAACGTCCGGCAAAGTTCATACCTTCGTAGAAGTCGCCTTCGGAAGAACCGCCGTCACCTGTATAGGTGATTGCTACATTCTGCTGTTTTTTAAGTTTGAAGCCCATTGCAATACCAGTGGCATGCAGAATTTGTGCGCCGATGATGATCTGTGGCATAAGTACATTTACACCCTCAGGAATCTGTCCACCATGCTGATGTCCGCGAGAATATAGGAAAGCCTGGTATAATGGAAGTCCGTGCCACACCAGCTGTGGAATATCACGGTAACCCGGGCATACAAAATCTTCTTTCTGGAGAGCGAACTCACTGCCGATCATTGTCGCTTCCTGGCCGGACACCGGCGCATAGAAACCGAGACGGCCTTGACGACCAAGGTTGACAGCTCGGTCATCCCAGGTCCGGGTAAATACCATACGATACATGATTTCTTTCAGCTGATCGTCGGTAAGTTTAGGCATCTTATCCTTATTGATAACTTCTCCATCGGGGGAAAGCACCGTAAGGGCCTCTACATCCTCTGTATACACTTCGTAAGGAACTTTAGTCATCATCTTCACCTCAATAAAAAAATTTGAATATCAGTGTCCTCTGTTATAGAATTATTATACACCTGTTTTATCTGTTTCGTCAAAGAAATACGCATAAAATTTATGTTTCCATAAATTTTGTATGTATAACAGGAACTAAAATATCCTATAACAGATAGACAATTATTTGGCAAGTAAATGATATTTAACACATTCACCACTTGGGTAATTTTAACGCAACCCCGAGACTAATGCAAAATCCGACAAGAAAGGTGACGATTCAGCTATGAGCGAACCTGTTTTTCTGAAACGTACAATTGTAAAACAAACCTTATGGAGCGAACATCTTAATGAAGAACGCAAACTGCGTATCTATCTTCCTCCCGGCTATAATGAGGTGCTCAGCTATCCCGTAGTCTACTGCCAGGACGGAGAGGAGTTTTTCAACTTCGGCCGTATTGCCACCCTTGCCGGACAGCTGATCCTGGAGCAGGATATAGAGCCGTTCATTATTGTCGGGGTAGAAGTGAATGTAGCCGTCCGGACACAAGAGTACGCCCCCTTCGGCAGCCGGTTTAAGCAGTACCTCTCGTGCTTTGCCGAAGAAATTATTCCCTTCATTGAACATAATTATCCGGTCCGCCGCACACCGGAAGAACGAATCATCGCCGGTGATTCGCTTGGCGGCAGCGTATCGCTGCATCTAGCACTGTCCTATCCTGCTTTGTTCAGCCGCGTACTAAGTCTTTCCGGTGCTTACTATCCTCAGACACGCGATATCCTCGCTCAGGAAGAAGATCTCTCCTGGCTCGATATCAACATGGTAGTGGGACTGCAGGAAACGGAATATAAGACTGATACCGGTGTCTACGATTTTGTGCAGATGAACCGGGATACCAGGTCTCTGCTGGAGTCACGTGGGGCAACCGTTTCTTACCGGGAAAAAGACGGCTACCATCTCTGGGGATTCTGGCAGAAAGAGCTTCCAGAATCGCTACTCTATTTCTTAAACCAATAAAACAAGTTTGAAAGACAAAAAAGTGAACATCTTAAGAACATATGTATCTTTTGTGCTTGATCACGCTTTCATAAAAGGATGGGCACTCCGGTACCTGTCCTTTTTTTAAGGACGGCAGCCGAACAAGAACCCTTGTCTACACATACATTCCGTTATATCCTATCCTTAATTATCTGATCCAGCAGCACTTCACAACCGGCGTTGATCAATTGATATACCTGCTCGAAATTCCCTGTAAAATAAGGGTCCGGTACTTCCCTCAGCTCCTCTTCAGGCAACAGGTCCATGAAGAACAGGAGCTTCGCTTCTTCCCCACCCGGAATTTTGCGCACATTTTCGCCATTAGACTGATCCATGCAGAGGATGTAATCAAAATCATCGAAATCATTGCCGCTTACAAGCCGTGCTTTCATATTCTCATAGCTGATACCATGTTCATCCAGAATATGCCTTGTTCCTTCATGCGGCGCTTTTCCAATATGCCAATCTCCGGTACCGGCAGAATCTACCGCAATCCGATCTGTCAGCCCCCGTTCCAGGATTTTGTGACGAAGAACAGCCTCTGCCATCGGCGATCGGCAAATATTGCCCAGACATACAAACAGCACCTTAACGATCCTTCTCACCTCCAGCACCTTTTTTCACTTCTTATACAGCACCTAGTTGTACTATATTTATTTTAGCGCGGGAGGATCATTTGTACAACTTTTCGTTCTGCATTATACTGGGTCTGGAAAAACTAAGTACGCAGTCACAAATCAGGAGGTACTCTATGCCAGTCAAACGGGTTGTTATTTTTGCCGGTGGAGATCTGTCGGCGGATTATTTGTCTTTATTAGATGAAGAGGATTTTGTTATTGGAGCAGATCGGGGAGCTTTATTCCTGATTACGCACGGGTTCGTTCCCGACATTTCGGTAGGTGATTTTGATTCCGTGACTCCTGATGACCTGGAACATATTCAAGCGGGGAGTAAAAAAACCATTACTTGTGATCCCATAGACAAGGACTTAACCGACAGTGAAATGGCGCTTGATCTGGCACTGGACACTCAGCCGGAATCCATCCTGCTGTTCGGGGTAACGGGCACCCGGATCGATCATACCCTTGCCAGTATTCAAATGATGACCCGAGCGCTGCAGCGCCAGGTTCGTTGCTCCGTAATGGATTCGCATAACTACATCACCTTAACCGGTTCAAAGGCCGAGATTTGTGAAGCTGGGTATACCTATGTTTCTCTGCTGCCTCTCACCCCGGAAGTGACCGGAATTACACTGGAAGGCTTCCAGTACCCTTTAGTCGATGCGACTCTGAAACTGGGACAATCCCTTGGAGTAAGCAATGTTTTATCAGCGAAGAACGGAACCGTTTCTATAGACAGCGGACTGCTGCTGATTATTCAAAGCAAAGACTAAGTACATACGAATCAGAGACAGCTCTGTAACCATTGTTTCAAAAGTATAAAGTCGGGAATCCCTTTCTGCAAAAGGGTTTTCTGACTTTTTTTGTTCACGCAATGCTTCAAATATTAATTTTTTGTAACTTTTAATGAGATTTTAATAAAACGCTTCCATCCCAATCCCCGCAAGGGTTTGAACCCCCTTCTCCAAAAAATAGGAGATTCATAACCTGCTATACTACGAACAGGCAAGAAGATAGATATTTAGATATAACCTGGGAGGAATTACAACATGAAGAAACATCAATGGTTTAAGCAAGCAATTGTAGTAGGTATGTGCACCACGATTGGCCTGAGCACACTGATGGCAACAGGAGCAGGTACAGCACCCGTTGCTGCCGCATCTGTGTCCTCTTCAACGGGTCAAAGTATTGTAAACTTAGGAAAAAAATATATGGGAGTGCGCTATGATTTCGGAGCCTCCATTTCATCTACCAGATCCTTTGACTGTTCATCATTCACCAAATATATTTTCGGCAAATATGGTGTGAACCTGCCCCGTACCTCTGTAGATCAATCCAAAGTGGGAAGAGCCGTATCCAAAGCAAATTTGAAAGCAGGAGATCTGTTGTTTTTCTCCAGCGGCAGTAGAGCCAACGGTTCAAATGTAACTCACGTAGCTGTATATATGGGGAATGGTAAAATCCTTCACACTTATGGTTCACCTGGTGTAACCATCTCCAACCTCAATTCCGGCAACTGGAAAAGAACTTATCTGAAAGCACGCCGCGTTCTGTAACAGCTCTATAATAACCTCTTTCAGACTTTTTCGGCGGTTGCATACAAACAAAAAAGTGGTTGGCTTTGTTCAGAGTATGGTGTCAGCATGTGGCGCGCCTTCCGGCGCCCTCATTACATATCCGGTTCCACGTACTGTATGAATCAATTTATTCTTGTGCCCTTTATCCACTTTGAGCCGGATATGCCTGATATAGACATCAACCACGTTGGTGTCTGCATGAAAATGATAGCCCCATACCTGCTGCAGGATTTCATCGCGGGGGCATACCTCCCCCAGATTCACTGCCAGATAATAGAGCAGATCAAACTCTTTAGGTGTCATTTTCAGATCCATTCCATCCCGTTTAACCATTCTGCGGGCGGGATCCAGCATCAGGCCATCCACCAACAATAGAGACGAACGGTCGCGGTGGCGGCCTGTAAGTCTTATAATATTGTCCACTCTGCATTTGAACTCACCGGTATGTACAGGCTTCACCATATATTCATTGCCGCCCGCTTCAAAAGCTGCAACCGCCGCCTCGCCATACGCTTCACTGGAAATCACCATCACCGGAATTCTTTTCCCCTGATCCCTCAGATCCGATATCAGCCCCCATCCAGTCCATTCTGCGGCATGATCCAGCTCAGCAATCAGCAATACGGGCTCCACTCTGGACAGCAATAATCGAAGATCCTCGAGATCTTCGATTATTGCTGTATGCAGTCCGAGGTCCTGGAGAGCTTGTAGCAGATTCATATGTTCCCCTTTGTCACGTCCCGCTTCCAAGCCCTTAAGGGCACCAGCGGGCTGCCCGGACACAAACCAGGCAATGGTCTCATTCACTGTTATCCCCCGCATCAAGTCAGCCTTGCACCGGCATTGCCGCTGCAGAATAGGCTTAGATTTCCCGTAAAGCAAAAAGGCCATTCCCCGGAATGGCCTTTTCATATCAGAATTGTTAATTATGATTCCATGAGGTCGATTTCCTGGAAACGCAATACCTCGGTTTCCCAGCGTTCACGCACAAACCGCTGATGATCCGGATGTGCATTATAGGCATCGTATGCCTCCTGATTCTCAAACTCCATGGAGAAGCTATAATCGAAATCGCATTTCACACTGATCTGAAGCAATACCTCAAAGTTTGCAACTACCGGAATAGAACTGAGGATTTCTTCCCCGTCTTTCAGGAACGCAGCCGCTTCCGCCGAACCCGAATTATGCTTCAATGTGAATAATGCCATATGTCTGATTGCACCGTTCGTCATCATCCTGCCTCCTCTTTATCCGAAATACCGGTGATAAAAACTGCGGGCAGCAGCAACATCACTGGTTCCATGAATCAAAGCCCTTCCATCTCCAAAAACTACCATCCGGTACGGCTCTTCCGTAAAAGAAACCAAGTAAGCATTACTCTCGACCTTGCCGCTGCCAAGCTTGGAGAGCCTTGCAGCCGTTTCCAGCAAATTCAGCTCCTGGCGGACCGCTGGCCTGATTTGCACTGTATCCCTGCCGCACAGCACATCACTGCGCTCAGTATTGGCTGCTGTTAAATAAGGATATACAGGATGGTTTCCGCATGAAGGACAGCTAGCTTTTTTGGCAGCCTTGACACCGATTTCCTGGTGCTCATTGCGCCATACATCAAACGACAGCAGTTTGCCTCTAAGCTGTTCATGCCGACCGCCCAGCAGTTTTAGAGCTTCCGCTGTGGCATTTGCGGTAACCAGCTGCACAGCCTGCGGAAGAATACCCGCCGTATCGCAGGTATCGCCCCCAAGCGGTACAGCGCCCAGCAGACAGTTCAGGCATGGCGTTTCACCCGGCAGAATTGTGAATGTTATTCCATAACTGCCTACACAAGCCCCATAAACCCAGGGTATGCCATGTTTTTGAGCCATATCGTTAATAATCAGGCGTGTGTCGAAATTATCGGTTCCATCCATGATAAGATTCACACCGTCCAGCAGACTCTCCAGCTCTTCGGCTCGCACATCCAGCACCTGGGCCTCAATCGTAATCTCTGAGTTAATCTGCTCAAGCCTCGCCTTGGCCGCTGCGGCCTTGGGCACCCGCTGCAAGGCATCCTCTTCTGTATAGAGCTGCTGGCGCTGGAGATTGCTCCATTCCACATAATCCCGGTCAGCCAGTATGATCCGTCCTACTCCACAGCGGGCTAATGTCTCGGCAATCCCTGTTCCCAGCGCACCTACGCCAACAATCAGCACTGTCGAGCGGGCAAGTCCTGCCTGCCCTTCTGCACCAAAAGGGGTGAATCTTACCTGTCGCGAATACCGGCCGTCCCGGCCAGCTGTAGCTTGTTCTTTATCCATGTGGCTCATTCTAAGGTCCCCCCATATATTTAAAGCCGGAAAGGAGCATGTGCTGCTCTTTTCCGACTTCAGATGATATTAGACCGTCTGCGCTGACCACTGCTCAACATCCCAAATTTTGGTGACCCAATCCTCGTAGAAATCCGGCTCATGGGAAACCAGCAGAATCGTGCCCTTATATTCCTGAAGTGCCCGCTTCAGCTCAGCCTTGGCGACAACATCTAAGTGGTTCGTAGGTTCATCGAACAGAATCCAGTTGCTATCGCGCATCATCAGCTTGCACAGACGCACTTTGGCCTGTTCTCCTCCGCTCAGCATGCTCAGCGGACGAGTGATATGCTCATTCTTCAATCCACAGCGGGCCAGATGTCCGCGCACTTCATTCTGGGTGAGACTGGAGAATTCATTCCACACATCATCGATCGGTGTTAGATTTGCAGCCTTAACCTCCTGCTCGAAGTATGCAGCATTCAGGAAATCTCCAAGGTACGTTTTGCCGCTGTAAGCAGGGATTACGCCCAGGATAGACTTCAATAACGTGGATTTACCCACCCCGTTACAGCCTACAATGGCAATTTTTTCTCCGCGCTCAATCGTCATATTCAGCTTGGGCAGCAGCGGACGGTCATAGCCAACCTGGAAGTCAATACCTTCAAAAACCGTCTTCCCGCTGGCCCGGCTCTCTTTGAAAGAGAATGTGGGCTTGGCGGCTTCATCCGGACGTTCAATCCGCTCCATCCGGTCAAGTTGCTTCTCACGGCTCTTCGCCCGGCCTGAAGTAGAAGCTCTTGCTTTGTTGCGCTGGATGAAATCTTCTTGTTTTTTGATGAAATCCTGTTGTTTCTCATAGGCATCAATATGCTGGTTCTTGTTCATGTCGGCCATATCAAGGAACCGTTCATAGTTGGCTGTATAGCGGGTCAGCTTGGCAAATTCCAGATGATAGACGACATCAACGACCTTATTCATAAAGTCAGTATCATGGGAAATAAGGACGAACGCATACGGATACTGCTTCAGATAGTTCGTCAGCCAGTCAATATGCTCCACATCCAGATAGTTGGTAGGCTCATCGATTAACAGTACATTCGGTTTCTCAAGCAGCAGCTTTGCCAGCAGAACCTTAGTACGCTGTCCACCGCTTAATGCTGTTACGTCACGATCCAGACCGATAGCGGCCAGACCGAGTCCGTTAGCCATTTCTTCTACTTTCACATCAATCAGATAGAAATCACCGATATCCAGCTGTTCCTGAATTTCACCCATCTGCTCCAGCAGCAGTTCCAGCTCTTCAGGGGTAGCCTCACCCATTTTCTCGGTAATGGCCATCATTTCATTTTCCAGCTCAAGCAGTGGCAGAAAAGCATCCTTCAGTACATCACGGACGGTTTTGCCCGCAGTTAGAATGGTATGCTGATCGAGATAGCCATAACGGACTTTCGGGGTCCACTCCACTTTCCCGCTGTCTTTAAGCAGCTTGCCGGTCAAAATGTTCATTAGTGTAGATTTGCCGACGCCATTCGCTCCTACCAAGCCAACATGCTCACCGGGAAGCAGCCGAAAAGATACGTCCTTGAACAGCTCACGGCCTCCGAAGTTGTGCGAAACGTCTTCTACTGTAAGTAAACTCATAAATTCTCCATATGCTCCTATCTATATTTAAAAATGAGGCAGTATTCGGTTCTAACTAAACATACAACGATTCATTTTAGCACAAGTAAGCGCCACACTGATACAGAAGTTTCGCTTAAAACAGCGAAATGGAAAGAAAAAGGATGTGTTTTTGCTATTTTTTCTGAAATAATCCACCGTTTTTCGCAAACATTCTTCTTTTTCCTTGTTCTTTTATCAGACGTTCTAGAGCCTCAGACAGCTTGCCCCTAGCTTGAAAAGGGTCCGGCTGAAACGGTAAGCTGTGTACCTTGATTCCGCCCAGGGCGGAGCCCAGCAGACCCGCTGCGGCCTGAGTAGAGAGCGGCAGACATATCCTCCAGTCCGGCAGTGGAGTGAGTCCGCTGCGGGCCAGCCAATGCAGGGTATCCTCCAGCCGCCAATCTGCACCAGAAGCCACGAGCAACGGAATATCGCTAGCCGTAAATTCCTCCATTGCCCCCTCATACTCGCCTATACCCAAATCCAGAATCACAAAATCGTACGCTCTTCCCGGCAAGAAACTGATTTCGCCTTCGGACGGCCTATTATAAAAATGTACCCCTTTCCATATAACAGGGGTCTTGGCTTCATCTGGGCCGCGATCTGACACAGGTGTCCCCAGCATACTACAGATTCGGTTATAGACCGTGGATAACGGGTTGAAATCTACCCAAGCAACAGTACCAAACCGGCTCAGGCAAAGGCTGACAGCCAATGAGGTATGCGTTGTTCCCAGTCCCGGAGCTACACCAAGGAGCGCAACCACAGTCGTCTCCTGCTTTGGACGAAATGAGGCAGTTTTGCTGCGCAGATATTTTGGGCTGGCTGCAGGCTCTGCTTCGGCTTCAATAGACACCAGAACACTAAGAACAGCTTCAGCATTCGGATATCTTTCTTCCGGATGCTGACGCAGCAGCCGGCGTATCAACGGAATCATCGCCTCCGGTAACTGGGTACGTAGTTTATCCTCCAGCCCCGCCTGCCAACGGCTGTACTGGCCGCCGGATGCCATATACAGCAGCAGAGCACCTAATCCGTACAGATCCGAGGCAGGCCCGCTTTGCCCCCCACCATACTGTTCAGGAGCGGCAAAACCAACCGTCCCGAGCTTCTCAGTATCTTCACTCCCGTCTCTTCTAAGCTTACGTGCAATGCCAAAATCAATCAGCATCAGCTCATCCCGTCCAGTCAACATAATATTTCCAGGCTTCATATCCCGGTGAACAATCGGCGGATGATGTCCGTGCAGATACTCCAGAACCTTTAGGAGCTGCTGCGCGTACCGGATGATGCTTTTCGCCGGCAGCGGCCCGGGGTTATCCGCAAGATATTGGCTTAACGTGATGCCCTCGATATAATCCATTACCAAATAACAATACCCCTCCCGGTCCGGCGGGAAAAAATCAACCACACCCGGCAGCAGCGGATGCCTCAGAGAGATCAGCAGTTCAGCTTCTGCCTGAATATCTCCAAATGAGCCCTCTTTGTCGATGCTCTCCTTCACCGCCCAGCGTTTTCCAGGCAGACGCAAATCCTCTGCCAGATAAACATGACTCATCCCCCCTGTTCCTAGTATTCCAGCAATGCTATATCTATTTCCCAGGGTCACTCCAACCTTGAGTTTTGTACCGAAGATCACAATACACTCCTCCATTCTTTCTGATGCAAAAAAGGGAAAGCCCCCGTTATCCTCACATACAGCGGCATAATGCCGGATGTATAGGTAACGGGATGCTTTCCCTTTGGGTAACCCTATGCTTCCTAATACTTAATCATATAAAGTGTAATTTCATCACGGTTATGGAACAGCTGTTTGGCCCGCTGAATCTGCATCCGCTCGCCTTCGAACATGGCGATAATTTCCTTAATCACCGCCAGCGGCTTCTTATGCATCAGCTTCACCGTAACAATAGCTGTTCCGCCAGGTGACAGACTGTGTAGCAGCCCTGTTACCAGCTTGGCCATCAGCTTGGGACTCCAGCTCATATCGCAGACCAGCAAATCAAACTCATTGTCCGAGAATTTCACTTCTCCGGCATTTTTGCGGAGAATCTTAAGTGAAGAATTCTTGCGGAGCGACTCGTGCATCAGCGCCGGGTCAATGGCTGTCACCTTAAGCCCCCGTTCCAACAGAAACGAAGTCCAACCGCCCGGAGACGCGCCAATATCCACGGCATTCCGGAAGCTCTGGAACGGAATCGAGAACTCTCTTTCCGCTTCCATCAGTTTGAACTTGGCCCTTGAGATCTGCCCGTCCTCTTTACGAAAACGGATCATGCCGCCATTCCAGCTCGACAGGTTGTCCTCAGGCCGGGAAACACCGGCATACAGCGCCTCACCATCGGCATACACCGAAATTATCCAATCCGGATCTTGCACGGTGAACTCCGCACCGAGGTCCTGCAGCCGTTCCTGAAGCCATTCACGCAGTTCCCCTGGGCTGTCCGGCCAGAAGGAGCTACTGCCCTTCCGGACATGCAGGGATACCTTCATCCCTTCAAGTTCGCTGCGGCGGCCCAGATAAACAGCGAGCCGCTCCAGCGCAGCCCCGTCGCCCTGGTCTTGGAACTGGACAGGCTGAATGTGCCGCAAAAAGATCGGCAGACTGCCGGCCAGTTTGCGTGACACCTCTTCTGGTTCGGCTTCCAGCGTGGCCAGGAATATTTCACCCGGCAGCAGCAGCGTGCTTTTCACCGACCCGAACAAGCGGCGCAGCTCTTCCTGGGCATATGGAGCAAAGCCGTGGTTGGCGGTGCAAATATACCGTGAATGTACTTTTTCTTCCGGAGCAGAGGTCTGCTGGGGAGTTACTTCTATCAAATCACTCAAAGGGTTGTGCCTCCAGGTCTTATTTTAATCCAGGGACGACCGCTATCCCATTCTATATCAGCAGGAATATCGTAGGTGGCCAAGATCATTTCTTTCGTTAATACTTCTTCTTTGGGACCAGAACCGGCCAGCTTGCCGCCCCGGATCAATGCCACATGTGTAAAGAGCGGCACAATTTCCTCAACATGATGTGTAACATATACTACGGATACGTTATGCTGCTTCAGCTTGTCGATTTCGGCAAGCATTTTTTCACGCTCGTACAGATCTAGTCCGGCACAGGGCTCATCCAGAATCAGAAGCTTGGGCTCAGCCATCAGGCAGCGTGCCAGCATTGCCTTTTTACGTTCCCCTTGGGATAGGGTTCCAAACGGATGGTTGGCCATCTCACCGAGATTCATGTCCTCCAGCAAACGGATGGCCCGCTCATGCACGGAACGCGGAATATCCTGATAGAAGCGAAGATAAGCATAGGCGCCAGTAGCAACAACCTCCCATACGGGATCAGTCAGCGACAGCTTTTCCATCAATGACGGTCCGATATAACCGATTTCCTTGCGTACCTCGCGCAGATCGCACTGGCCGTATTTATAGCCAAGCACCTCGACAGAACCTTTGCTCGGAAACAAATAACCAGTCATCATTTCCAGCAGCGTGGTTTTGCCTGAGCCGTTACGGCCCAGAATCACCCAGTTTTCGCCCTGCTTCATTTCCAGAGACACATCATCCAGAATGAGGCTTTGCTCTCTGCGCAGGGACAGATGTTGTAATGATATCATTATGAGGTCACACTCCTTATGTAGTCCAGCACCCGTTCCACTGAGCCCATTGAATAATAAATAGCCGGTTCCCTGCCGCGGTCAGCCGATGCAACCAGCAGGGCAGGCACACTGGAGATCTGGTAAGAATTCACCAGCACCGGCAGTATGTTCACATTCCCCGTTGCAATCAATAGTTCCTGCGGCAGCAGATGCTCCGCCACCTCCAGCATACGGCGGGCAGCTGTACAAGTTCCGCACAACGGAGTATACAAAAACACAACGAGAGGTTCACCCTCCCGTTCCAGTACCTTCAGCAGCTCCTGTTGATTCATCTCTATCATCCGTTTACCGCCCCTGAGGCAATCTCCAGAAGTCTGGACGGATCCAGCGGACCATTGTGGAGCCCAACATCAGCAGGAATAGCAGGATACAGAATTTCGTACATCTCCCGGCGTCCCTGCAGACTGGAGGTATGAAGATATATTTCGCGGGGAAACAGCTTTTCCAGTACGATTCTTTTCGCTACTTCACTTCCGCTATAATCATCAGGCCCCATGTCATAATCCAAAGATAAGAGTTCAACTTCACATTCACGGAGCAGCATCAGACATTCCTCCGTAGAACGTGCCAGCGCGAAGCCCTCGGGCCGTTTTCGGTAGTCGTCCATGAACAGATTGATCATTGCTGCCCCTCCTCTTCATACCACGTACGTACTGCAGCAATCTCCTGCCGGTGAGTTCCATCCGGTCCCTTCCCGGTCTCCAGAGCAATGGCTACCCGGCGAAAAGGTTCCGCAATCATCAGACTGCGCAAGCCATCATCACCGATACAGCCCATGCCGACGTTAGCGTGCCTGTCCCTCTGTAAGCCGAATGCATACATTGAATCGTTAAGATGAACAGCCACAAGATGCTCCCAATAGCCAAGAACTGTGCCTCGTTGAATGAATTCTTCCGTATGCTCCGGATTCCAGATCCCGGCGGCGAATGCATGGCAGGTATCCAGGCAAAAACCGATTTTCTCCGGGTAACGGCTTAGTTCACGGATTTTGACCAGTTCTTCCAGCGTTTTGCCCTCCTTGCCATGATTGCCAGCCTGATTTTCAATCAACAGTTTGGCCTGCCCGTCCCAGTTTTCCAGCGTTTCATTAATACATTGTATAATATTTTGATAGCCCTGTAACGGCTCTATGCCGCTAAAATGTCCAAAATGAACCACAATGCCCAGTGAACCGCAGGCCTCGGCAATCTCCAGGTCGTTCAGCAGAGATTCCACCATGATCGTCCTGGATGCCGCTGTGGCCGCCAGATTGGTTGGATAAGGAGTATGCGCGATCGACACCATTCCCTTATCCCGGCAAAAGGACGCACAGCTCTCCGCATCGCTTAAGTCCAGCTGCTTCAACCGCAGACTGCGCGGATTCTTCGGAAAATATTGAAAACACGCCGCACCGCTCTCCCAGGCAAACCGGGCTGCACGCCCAAATCCGCCGCGAGTGCTGACATGTGCCCCAATTTTGGGCTTATTCGTCATGCTGGCAATCCGGGCAATAAAACACCTTGCGTCCGGACAGCTCTATTTTGACAATGGTTCCCCCGCCGCGCAGACATGGCTCGCCTTCACGGTCATACACTTTGCACTGATCATTATAAGAACCGGTAACTGTATCCCCGGTCATAAACGGCATCTCCATATAGCCGCCGATTTCAGTGGCTTCCGTCAGCACCTTGCGTACACTATCATACAGCCGTCCCACCGTTTCCGGTGTCAGGTTCTGTACTAGTGTTGTTGGCAGGAGCTTGGCATCATAAGCGATTTCATCAGCATAGCAGTTGCCAATGCCAGCCATAACCTGCTGATTGACCATCAGGCTCTTCAGCGCCCCCCGGCGTCCTTTCAGAAGTCCAGCGAACCGTTCCCGCGTCATGCGCCGGTCCAGCAGTTCAGGCCCCAGTTTGCCCATTGCCGCTTCGCTCTCCTTAACGGACAGCAGATGCAAGTATCCCAGCCGTAGTCCCATAAAATACAGAATGTGCTCTCCAAATGCAAGCTCTACCTGTGTTGAGCGTTCAGGCCGTTCTTCCTCCGTCCCGTAGAACAGAAGTCCTCCGAGCATCAAATGCAGCAACAGCCTGCGGCCATCGTGAAGATGGAACAGAATATGCTTGGCTCTGCGCTCCACAAATACAATGCGTGCCCCAAGCAGCGCCTGGGTGAATTCTTCGGTCTCCATATTGATCGTTTTCTCCCGATTTACGGTTACACCTGTAATTGGGACATTTATAAGATGCTGGCTAAGCAGCTTTCTGTAATTCTCCATTTCCGGCAATTCCGGCATAATGATATCTTCCCTTCGTAGATAGGTATAAGCACACCTTTGACATTATACACCGAGTGCAAGCATAAGTTCAGCTAAATCGGCACAAATTTCATCCGGGTTCACTCCGGTAAGGCGCTGATAGTCTTCCAGATTGTCTCTAGTCGTAAGGCCCGTCAGCACAAGGATGGTCCGGCAGCCTGCGCGCGCTCCTGCGGAAATATCTGTGCGCATATTGTCTCCAATCACAACGGCCTCGCCCGGATCAATTCCCAGCAGGGACGTAGCGTAGGTAATGAGATGCGCCTCAGGTTTGCCAATGACTACAGGAGAAAATCCGCTTGCCGCTTCGATTGCAGCCCCCAGCGTCCCTGCTCCAGGCATGACGCCGTCATCGGAGGGAAGCATCAGATCCGGGTTCGTTAACACAAACTTTGCCCCCTCACGAATCCAGCGGGAAGCCCGTGCCAGGGTATCATATGTAAAAGACCGGTCAATGCCCTGTACAACATACTCCGGCGCTTCAGTCACCAAGGCAAGCCCCGCTTCGCGGCAGGCCTCGATCAATCCCTCTTCCCCAAGTATCGCCACAGTTGCTCCTGGTGATTCTCCGGCAATATAGCGTGCAGCCGCCAATGAAGAAGTGCACACCTCATGCGGCTCTGCTTCAATGCCCATTCCACGTAAATGAGCCGCTACGCTAGCCGGAGTTCGGGAAGAGTTATTCGTTACAAACAAATAAGGTATTCCAGCCTTGCGAAGTGAAGAAATGAGCAGATCTGCACCGGGAATCATCCGGCCTCCGTGGTATAATGTTCCGTCCAAATCAATCAACAAACCCCCAACAGATTTCATAGCTTCCCTCCTAATCTATTTTTAGTTCACTCCATTAATATTAAATCTTATTAATTTTCTGTTTTCCTCTATAGCTTTCAACCAATTAGCCAGTCGTTCTATATGGAAAAAGAATTGGCTTATGGGTATTCCACACGCATAACATGAAGCTTTTTCGCCAATATCTTTGCTTCTTCGTTTCTTTTTCATCCTGCTAATCCTTAAAATTTAACACACCTCGTCGAACACTATCGAACGCCCGCCCCGCCAGTCTTTTTTTGGCATGGCACTGTCATTTCCTGCGCTTTCCCGGAAAATAATTCACTTTCCCGGATCATTCTCCTGAGGATTTCCCGGAGATCTGCGGTATACCGGAAAGGTGCCGAACTCTTCAGCCAGCAGCGTCTGAGGAAAGATTGCCTGCGCTTCCATAAGCAGCGGCAGCAGCTCTTCCTGTGAAGTGTAGCGGGAACTGAAATGAGTCAGCAGCAACTCCCGCCCACCTGCATCGCGGGCCAGCTCGGCGGCCTGTACGGCAGTGCTGTGATGATACTGATAAGCCATATCCTTCAGATCGTGGCCAAAGGTTGCCTCATGGATGATCAGATCCGCATCCAAGGCAAGCGGTAAAGCCCCCTTACAGGGTCTTGTATCTCCCAGGACGGTTATAATTCGGCCTCGTTTCGGAGCATTCACCACTTCAGCTGCACGGATCAGGACGCCTTCCTCATTCGTTACATCTTGCCCCTTTTTTAATAAGCCATAGAGCGGTCCTGGTTTCAGACCATAGCTTTGCAGTATTTCTGTATTCAGGTTGCCCGGACTGTCTTTCTCCGTCACCCGGTAACCATAGCTGTCGATCCGGTGTTCCAGCAATCCAGCCTCAACCTTAAAGCTGTCATCCTCAAAGATCAGGCCTCCGCTATGTTCAACAATCTCAATTGCATATGGAATCCGGGACTGGCTGACTGACAAGGAGATATCCAGATAGGCTTTTAGACCAGGAGGTCCATACACCGTAAGCGGTCCTGTACCGCCTTGATATCCGCGGCTGGATAACAGACCCGGTAATCCGAACAGATGGTCACCATGGAGATGGGTGATGAACAGCTTTTCAAGCTTTCCCAGCCGAAGCGGGGATCGTAGAACCTGGTGCTGCGTACCTTCTCCACAATCGAACATCCAGAAGCTTCGGCGTTCTTCCAACAAGCGGAGTGCAACCGAAGTTACATTCCTCTGTAGCGTTGGAACCCCGGCATTTGTACCCAAAAAGTATATTTCCACTCATGCTCCTCCTCTCTATATTTTTAAAAACGCTTCAAATGCTGTAGAGCAGAATCTCATGCAGAGAATTTTACCCTTTTTGGGACAAAAAATCATCTTTCCGGTAAACGTATAGCTCCAGCAAAAAACCTCCCGGTTACGGGAGGTTCCGCTCTAATAGGGTGCAATCCCTACAGAATGAGTATACCGGACGGAAGCTTATTGCTTCTCCACATTAAAATACTGCGCTTCCGGGTGCGCGAACACCATCGCCGACACCGAAGCTTCGGGCTCCATCATGAAGCCTTCAGTAAGCTCGACACCAATGTCCTCAGGTGACAGCAGCTTGAATAGAGGTCCCTGATCCTCCAGATCCGGGCAAGCAGGATAACCGAAGGATACGCGAATGCCTTGATACCGGGCTCCGTGTCTTTGCTTCATGGTCATATCCGCCGGGTCCGGGAACCCCCATGTATCCCGTATCATATGATGAACGCGCTCCGCTAAACCTTCAGCTACCTCCAGCGCAACCGCCTGCAGGGCGTGGGAACGCAGATAATCGCCTTTGTCCTTCAATTCAGCCGACATTTCGCGGACACCATGACCTGCCGTAACCACCAGGAAACCGACATAATCCATAATTCCGCTGTCAACGGATTTCAAGAAGTCTGCCAGACATAGATAAGGCTCCACATTCTGTCGGGGGAAAGTGAAGGTATGGAGTACCTTGGCTGTATCCTGCGGATCGTAGATCAGAATGTCATTGCCATTCCCTTGAGCCGGGAAAAATTGATACATGGCTTGCGGAGTTATCGTACCTTCCAGCATCGCTTTATGCAGAATGTTATCCACGGTCTCCTTGAGTTCCACTGTGCGTTGGTCACCAGCAGCAAGCTGAGCTTCCACTGAACCCTTCAGTCCAAGATGATGACCCAGCAGCATCTGCATATTTACATAAGGAATAATATGTCCTAACGGGTAATTGCGCAGGACATGCCGCTCCAGATCAGGCGGCGTAAAGACCGGAGCATCCGCCGAAATCTTGGAACGGACCGCCCTTGTCAGCACTGGCAGCTCCTGCTGTGGAGCCACGGCTACCGCCGCCTCAGCTTCAAGGCGCACTTCCTCTTCAATTTTCAAACGTTCATCCGGATTCATCAACCGGTTGGCGATATCCAGGCCGTCCATGGCGTCCTTGGCATAGAGCACCAGACCGTCATATTCCGGCCGGATACGTGTCTTGGTGAACTTGCGTGTCAATGCAGCGCCGCCAACCATGATCGGCACATCGATACCTGCGGTACGCAAATCCTGAGCAGTCAGCACCATTTGCTGCGCCGACTTCACGAGCAAGCCGGACAGGCCAATCGCATCCGCTTTTTCCCGCCGAAACGCTTCGATGATATTCTCCGGTGGTACTTTTATACCCAGATTGATAATCTCGTAACCATTATTGGAGAGGATGATCTCCACCAGATTTTTACCGATGTCATGCACATCACCCTTAACCGTAGCCAGCATGATCTTACCCTTTACAGATGTCTCATCCTTCTGCATGAACTGTTCCAAATGGTTGACAGACGCCTTCATCACTTCAGCGCTTTGCAGCACTTCTGCAACAATCAGCTCATTGTTGTTGAACAGTCTGCCAACTTCAGACATTCCAGCCATCAACGGACCGTTAATGATCTCCAGCGGACCCGACTTGTTCAGAGCTTCGTTCAGATCGGGAATCAAGCCTTCTTTGGTCCCTTCCACTACATAGGAGGCCAAGCGCTCCTCCAAGGAGAGACTGGAGATTTTCTCCTTCTTCTCCACCTTCTTCCCGCGAAAAGCGGCAACGAATGCGGACAACGTATCATCATTTGTATTATAGATCAACTGCTCAGCCAGATAACGGTCCTGTTCTGAAATGGAGGCATACCGCTCTACCTTTTCCGTATTCACGATGGCATAGTCCAGTCCGGCCTTAGTGCATTCATAGAGGAATACCGAGTTAAGCACCTCGCGACCCGCTTCAGGCAGACCAAACGAGACATTGCTTATACCCAGGATGGTATGCACCTCAGGAAGGGCTTCCTTGATTAGACGGATACCGTCGATTGTCTCCTTGGCGGAACCGATATACTGCTCATCCCCGGTACCTACAGGAAATACCAGTGTATCAAAAATCAGATCCTCCGGCGCCAGACCATACTTATTAACCAGCAGCTCGTAAGAACGTTTCGCAACTTCCAGCTTATCCGTAGCTTTAATAGCCTGTCCCGTTTCATCTATGGTGCCCACAACAATGGCAGCGCCATATTTATGGATCAGCGGAGTGACCAGCTCGAATTTTTCTTCACCATCTTCAAGATTAATGGAGTTAATGATCGCCTTGCCCTGGCAGTACTGTAGTGCCAGATCAATTACCTTGGGATCGGTGGTATCAATCATAAGCGGAACCTTTACCTTTTTGACCACCAGTTCCAGAAATTTCTTGATATCTTCACTCTCATCACGGTCCGGGTCCTGAACACAGACATCTATCACTTGTGCACCACTCTTCACCTGAGCCCGGGCGATTTCGGAAGCTTCTTCATATTTCCCCTCCACAATCAGCCGCTTGAACTTCCGCGAGCCAAGAACATTCGTGCGTTCACCCACCATATACGGGCGGTTGTCACTCTCAATATATACAGGCTCAATCCCGGAAAGTGCCGGCGGATGCTGTCCATCCAGACCACGGGGCGGATACACCGCAAGCGCCTCAGCCATTGCACGGATATGGTCCGGTGTGGTTCCGCAGCAACCCCCGGCAATATTGAGCCAGCCCTTCTCGGCAAAACCGGCAAGCTTACGGGCAAGAGAATCCGGCGACTCGTGATAATTACCGTTTTCGTCGGGCAGACCTGCATTCGGATAGCAGCTTACTGCTGCTGAGGAGATTGCCGAGAGTGAACGGATATGGTCACGCATAAACTCAGGTCCGGTCGCACAGTTGAGCCCGATGGAGATAGGTTTCAAATGCTCCAGTGAAATGTAAAAAGCTTCAATGTTCTGCCCGGCAAGTGTAGTCCCCATCGGTTCTATCGTCCCGGAGATCATGACCGGCAGCATTACCCCCGTCTGCTCAAAAGCATTGCGGATGCCGATACTTCCCGCCTTCACATTGAGTGTATCCTGGGAAGTTTCGAGCAGCAGCGCATCCACTTTCCCGTCGATCAGCGCGACCGCCTGTTCCTCATAGCTCTTCACAAGTTCATGGAATGTGACACCACCAGTCACTGAAAGGGTCTTCGTTGTTGGTCCCATAGCCCCGATAACATAGCGCGGATGGTCAGCTGTATCATATTTGTCTACGGCATTCCGGGCCAGTCTGGCGGCTTCGAGATTGATCTCGCGTGCCCGCTGTGGAATATCATATTCGGCCAGCACGACAGAAGTCGCACCGAAAGTATTCGTCTCAATTAAATCCGCACCGGCTTCCAGATATTTCTCATGAATATCCTGTATGACCTCAGGCCGGGTGAGCACCAGCATTTCATTACAACCGTCAAGCTCTTCTCCGCCAAAATCCGCACCGGTAAGCGGCACCTGTTGAATCATCGTACCCATTGCTCCATCAAGAATCAGTATGCGCTGTTGTAAGCTTTCAGCAAGTGTGAATTTAGCCACTTTCTATCCCCCCAGTAAAACATTAGAGTAAGTTTAGCAGAATATAAGGAATTCGAAAAGCCTTCCTTTCCAATCTACATTATCTGTTATTGCTGGCGGCAGCCCCCCGCCTTAGGTTTTGTTGTATTATGGCTGAACCACAAGCTTTTTACTGGGCATAGAATGCTGTGTCCGAGCAGTTACATGGGAAGTCACCGTAAACTCGCCAGCTGTTTCTACTATTCCTTCAGCCTTATATGTACCATCCCCTGCTGCTTCCCCAGCGAACTCCAACTTCTTGTCCGTATTGCTGTTACTTCTGATTTCAAAAAGAACCTCTTTTGCATCATTCACTGGTTCGCCTTCCTGTGTCACCAGCGCTTCAAAACTCACCTTCTGGCCTGCAGTAACCTGCTGGGGGCTCCAATTCAACTCTACTTTTATAGGCTCCATAGACATGTTTGCCACAGTATGCATATGACTCTCCGTCTTCCCGCCTCCTGAACAGCCTGAAAGAGCTACTGTAATCATTACCGATAAAAATGCTGCCAGCTTCCTTTGATGGATCATTTGGAATCCCTCCGAATCAAGGTAGGTTAATATCATACTGACATATCTGTGAAGCATTTCTTTTCTATTATACACATAATATTCAGATAATCAGTAATCCAACTCTTTTTCCCGCCCCAATTTGTGAGAATGGTCACATCGCCACTGATACACACGAGATTTATTTACATGCTAAAAAAACCGCATCCCCATTTGATCAGGATAACGGTTTTTGGAAGAGATACTATAAAGATTTCACAAGCGGAAGAAGCTCACTAAGATGACCAATCTGATAGTCCGGTGTAATTTCAGGATCAGTTTCTTTACCGGTGCGGTTAATCCATACGGTAGTCAGGCCTGCGCCAAGACCGCCAAGGATATCAGTAGTCAGCTTGTCGCCAACCATAATTCCTTCCTCCGGCGAAATATCAAGCAGTTCCATCGCATGTGTAAATATCCCTTTGTCCGGTTTGCCTTTACCGAAATTGCCTGAAATCACAATATGGTCAAAGTACGGAATCAACGCAGGCACACCATCCAGCTTCTCCTGCTGCAATGCAGGACACCCGTTCGTCAAGAGCAGCAGCTTCACCTTACCCTTGAGCTGATCCAGTACATGCAGCGTTTCTTCATACATGTATGGGTGGCTTCGGCGTTCTGCGGCAAATTTAGCAGCCAGCTCTGCAGCCAGCGCTTCATCCTCCACACCCAGTGCTGCCAGCCCGCGGCGCCAGGATTCGTTACGGTAGACAGGAGCAAGCTGCTCCATCTTCCGGAATTCAAGCTGTTCACCTGCTGTAAAATTCCCCCACAGCGCTTCAAAAGGATTGATCCCAATCAGCTTGGTGAACGGAAACGTTTCATATGATTCATACAGATTCCTCGCTTCCCTGCGGACAGCTGCTTCCAGTTCCTTAGGATCGACGGATTCACCTGCTGCTTCACTGGCATAACGAAATGCTTCTTCAACGCTACGCTCATCCCAGAGCAGTGTGTCATCAAGGTCAAAGAGTACGGCGGAAATCGGCATTATAGTTCTCCCTCTCCCTATGCAGGACGTATCTTTCTATTCGTTCACATATTCTACATGATTCTGCTTGGCGAACTGCTCCAGACGCTCACCCATTGCATTAATGTCATAACGGTTGAACAGCCTGGAGAATACCCACTGTGTGCGTTTACCTTTATACTTAATGGAAACTGCACCACGGGTAACGGTAATTTTTTCAATATCCGCTGCTGGAAGCTGACGCTCACGGTTGTATTTAATGGTGGCAAGTCTGGCACGTTCAACCTTCAAATATGGACGGCGGAAAAACAGCAGTGCCGCAAGCAGGAAATACAGTACCACTCCCAGCCAGTTGGCAAGAATGCCGCTGCCTTTAGCTTCATCTATGGAACCAACTACCCAGAACATGATGCCAAGCATCAACAATATTACCGGAAATACAATATTGCGGCCTTTAAAAATATCGCTGCTCTTTGCAGCGGCAGAAGTGGTTGATGCATAGATGGAATCTTTCCCTTGCTTCTTGCGTTGCTTGTTGATTTGCTGTGTGTTGCGTTGAACCATTCTTTCCCAAGAACGGGCCATGTCAGTTCCCCCTAGTCATCCTATAATATCTATGAAAAGGAACAGAGCATCATTAACTCCTGCCTTGTTGCCTTGTTCATGCGCTTATTTGTCCACAATTTCAATATTATTAAGTTGAGCACGGAAGTTACTGCGGATATTACCCAGGTAGATCTCGCGAAGCTTGGCTCTTTCCGTAAGCTCCTCTTCATTCAGGCCGTCACTCTTCTGTTTGCGCGCTAATTCATTGATGCGGGCGACCAATTCGTCAATGTTCAATATGTTCCCCTCCCCTATAAATTCATTCTAACTTTGCCATGAGAAAAAGAGCTTGTCAAGGTCTACCCCCTGAAAGCTCCTGGTATCCATCTATAGGTACTCTATCAGTATTAATATACAGGTAAACTCAGCACATCGCCGGCTTGGATATTGCTGTTCTTAAGACCGCTCGTCCGTTTGATTCCTTCTATATATACAGCCGTTTTCATATGAGCCGGTTTATTCTTAAGTGCTATGCTCCAAAGTGTATCCCCGCGTTCAACAACAACCCTCTTCTCCTGCTTGGCCGACAACACCGATCCCGCAAAAACATTGCCTACCACAGTAAATCCGGAAATCACTAACAGAAAAATCAAGGCCAGCTTTACAATTGTGTCCTGGCGGAGCAATCTGCGGCAAGGTGCTGTTAAAGAGGAAAGAAGATTCTTCATATCTAGTCTATCATTGTATGCAGAACGGGCTCTCGCTGTTTGGTCCTCATGAACCTCGTCGTAAATACTACGGTATGTGCTGTACTTTAACATATTAACCGACCTCCAAACACTTGTTCTTACTTTCGAAATTAATATAACACGAACATGTGTTTTGATCAATACTTTTTTCGAACAATTGTTCCCTTATTCTTCGAACCTCTTTTTCTGTTATATCCACTCCGCTTTTCCATTCTCCAGCTGCCATTCCCGATCGTTTTAGAACTTATGTTTGTACGAACGGAAGTTCTATGTTATAATTTTCCCAAACATAGTATATGGGGTTGATTCCGATGTCAAAGATTTCGAGTCGTCAACTGGCGATCCTGGAATTTATTCGTAACGAAGTCCGCAGCAAGGGGTATCCGCCTTCTGTCCGGGAAATCGGTGAAGCTGTAGGACTGGCTTCCAGCTCCACGGTACACGGTCACCTGGACCGGTTGGAGAAGAAAGGGCTTATCCGCCGTGATCCAACGAAACCGCGTGCAATAGAACTGCTGGGACAAGAGGATTCCGAGAATGTTCATCAATTTGTTCAGACGGTAACACGCATTCCAGTCGTTGGAAAGGTTACCGCCGGGGTACCGATTACAGCAACAGAGAATATCGAGGACTACTTTCCACTGCCTACTCATTATGTAGGTGATAACAAAGTGTTCATGCTGTCTGTTCTTGGTGACAGTATGGTCGACGCTGGCATTATGAATGGTGACTATGTAATCGTCCGCCAACAGCAGACAGCAGATAATGGCGATATCGTCGTTGCCATGACTGAAGAAGATGAAGCAACAGTTAAGACCTTCTACAAAGAACGTGACCATATCCGTCTGCAGCCGGAGAATCCGGCTTATGAGCCTCTACGTCTGAATCGAGTTACGATTCTGGGCAGAGTTATCGGCCTATTCCGCGATATTCATTAGTAAGTCCCCGTCTCATTTATAACTGTTCCGCTCAATAGCGGAACAGTTTTTTCATTTTCCTCCAATCTACCAATTGTTTTCTTTACACTATTTAGTACTAATAGTTGGCCTATATTGTTACCCTCTGCCTGATTAACCGAAGGGGAACAACTGTTCGCTATAGGTTTTCTATCTAATTTTCCAGAACTCTCTCTACACTCCACTCATATCCTGATCATAAAAGGAGTGTTGATCAAAATGCCCAATTATCGAATCATTATCGATCTGTCACAGCGAATGCTGTATCTTCTGGACAATGACACTGTAATTAGAGGTTTTCCTGTCGGCATAGGCAAGATGCTGTCCGTTTCTCCAGTTGGAGAATATACCATTATCAACAAACAGAAAAACCCCGGCGGCCCTTTCGGAGTTTTTTGGATGGGCCTATCCAAACCCCATTATGGGATTCACGGAACCAATGACCCTTCCTCCATCGGTAAAAAGGTCTCCCATGGCTGTATTCGCATGTACAATGAAGATGTGTTATCCCTCGCAGCAACAGTTCCCATTGGAACCCGCGTAACTATTCGGGAATAACTGCACAAAGGACACCTTAGCGAGACATTTATCAACGTCTCACTAGGTGTCCTTCATGTTCAAACATTTATTTTGCATACAAACAGGAAAAGCGGAGTAATATGTCGAAACCTGTATATTGGTAAATTAAATCTTGAAAGGAAGTGTCTGGTTTGAATCAATCCAAAATAAGAACCCATGTCGACTTCAAGGTCGACGCATTAGGTAAGCTCTCCAATCTTTTACTGAACAATAATCATGGGGAACGCAGAGTCAATATCCTTACTGCCTTCGGCAGCATTCAAGGCAACGTAGCTTCGAACACCAGCAGTAATGAGGATGTATTTAACCTCAAATCATTGATGGACGATGTCATCGTTGATGAATACATTTCCTACTTGGGTGCTGAGCATCCTGAAAAGACTTTCAATTACAATTTTGTAGTTTTGGATAATGTAATTGTACGGCCTTTCGCCAGCTTTGGAACTGAAATTGAATATAAGCAGCTGATTGTCTATGCCGAGCAAATAACGTCCTTCAACTTCATGTAAAACCTGTTTATGATTACATATTGAAGTAATAGACGGATAATGTCTCCCGGTGAATCTCAGGCTTATACCACTCACGACCCGGGAGCACATTGTTCTTATTGCTGAGTCTGCTCATATCCAAGCTCATCCAGAATGCCTTTAGCCAGTACAAGCTGCACCTCTTCCGGCTCCTTCAGCTTCCTGGCGTAGACTACTGCACTTTTGGCAACTTTCTCAATCAATCTTCGGCCCTGTTCCTTGGTGATCGACACTTCTACCCCAGAGCGCCCTACCACTTCAGATAAGCAGAAAAAGACAATGCGCATACTATAATTCTCCCTGCTTAAAAAGTAGAACAAGTGAGGAACATTTTTCAGCAGACGATCCACCCAATTCGTAATCTCACGGATCTGATAAATCTCCCTGCGATCCTGCTCATACCCGTTAAATATGAGCTTTACCTTCCCGCGCATTTTCTTTTTCTCATACTTCTTGAATTCCCGTAAATAATTCTCCAGTCTTCCCTTTTCCACATCTTCCCTAGAAATATTCATCACTGTAACATCTTCATCTTTTTCCATCTCTATCACCTTCCACTTATGTAAGATAACCGGTTTCACACCTATGAAAAGGCATCCCGGGGGATGCCTTAGATTCCAAGACTTCTTTTAAAGGTTAAGATCTAAGCATTAAACCTTACAGCACACTTCTAAGCAATCGGATAGCCGCAGCGTTTAAGCGTAACGCTTCCCGTATGGAAGCTCTCGCAGCCAGCAGCTCACGTCTGGCACGGCTTGGGTTTGGCACCCGGCGCAAGTTTTCATTGATTTCTTCCAGTCTTTCCAGCAAAATAGCTCTTTGTGTCCGCAGCAAACTGATAGCTCTGCGGATTCTCGCACGTTCGCGTTCTGTCATCATTACACCTCTTTTACGTTTTATAGTATAAGAGATGCAAGAGCAGACACATTGGTATGTGTTATCTGGCAACAATAACAGATCATAAAACGAAAGAGCCGCTTTTCAGCAGCTCTCAGAGTCAGGTTAAGCTTCCTTGACCTTTATAGAGATCACATTCGCCGGATTAATGTGTTTGCCGCCCGCCATAATCCATTCTGTAAGTCCACTAGATTTCAGATGTGCCCGTGCTTCCTCCGCCGTCTTGAATGTGGATTCCAGCTCTTCAATTTGTCCATTCACATATTGAAGCTCATAATGAACTGCACTCACAATGAACCACCTCCTATTTCTATCTATTCTATTAATTCGACACTTGGAATGGTTTACCTGTATACCCAGGCTGTCAACTGATCTGGACTAACGTTGAACTTGTCCGTCATTCTTGCTTCTTTGGCACACGGACTCTGAACTCAAACCCTTCCCGGCTGTAACACATTCCTGCAACAAGTACATCTTCAGGCGTCCATCTCTGAACAGGACCGGCATAATCTGCTATGACATGCGGCTTGCCTTCAATCAATTGAACAACGTATACCTTCACTTGTGCGAGAGCTGCCGCGAACAAATCGGCATCGCTCGTCAGAACCTTATATGTTGATTTCAAAACAGCTCCTCCTTATCTACTGTTTCCCACTGCTCATAAATTACACATTTTCAAGCAATTATGTACGAATCCCAAGCAGCAAATCCGTTCGGACAAGTATTACACTACAATAACAAATAATCACCTACATAGTACCACGATTATCATCCCAATAATCAGAGCTGAACCACAAAAATATGCATGCGGGTCATATTTCATTCTATAGGTAGTATACAGCCGCATGGAACAATATGTAAACGATTTAGCAGGCTTATTTTGTCAAAAACATTATTCTTCTTTTTTTGGTATTCGTTCAAAATGATGTGCTTCCGCGGATATGCGTGTCATTTTCATGACTTTGCTTGCCTTTCTGCCCGTGATTTGATAAGACTAAGGTAGTTTGTTCCCAGATTGGATATGAGGAGGATGCACATTGGAAGAAGTACGGATACAAAAAAAAGACCGTGCCGTCAGCTTTAGGGTGATCGAGGAGGAAGGCGAGTATATCGTTTTTGACATGTCACTCTCAAACCCGGCCAGCAACCGCACCCATTATACCGGTAAACAGTTCGCAGAAGCCTGGAAAGCCGTTGAATCAATTCTAGGCGAAACCGAGATCCCTGATGAAATAATAAAATATGCAAATTCTTAACTCAGAACTTAAAGCGCCCCGGCAAACGGGGCTTTTCATTTATTTAGCGATATCCATTTACGAACAATTGTTCCCTATCTAGTTATCCGCGTATTTTTTAAGTTGAATCGGTTAGTGCTTGTCGCGCGGGGTATCTACATACTGCCCGGTCAGTGGATCAAAGCGGGGACGTGGACCCGCGATCCGATGTTCAATCCGCAGTATAGAACGGAGCAACTCCCCAAAACCAATAAAAAACATTCCCGCAATAGACGACCACATAGCTATATACACACCAGTCAGTACACTTTCTGCGTCGACTGCTATTGGAATAGAGACAATTAATCCCGCCACCAATAACAAACCGCCAAAATATTGGAGATATTCACTTTTCACAGGATTCACTCCTCACACTATTATTCACGGCTGCAATCAATGAAACTTTATTTTCGCCTTAAGCTCCACTAAGGTGGCCAGCGAAATCCCAATGATCAGTAAACAATTCTATATAAGATTCATAGACAGCTTGATCGTCCCGCCTTTAGAACGGCTTGATCGTGAAACCCTTTACGCTTGTGATCAGAAGTAAATAACAGCCTAAGTATAATTGATTTCGGACATTCTGTGAATGAATAGTACATCACCGATACGCCAGAAGCCCATCCACATTAATAAAATACTCATTTTCCCTCTTCCTTATTAAGCGCACCCACCATTAAAACCCCGCCATTACACTGACGGGGCAATGATCATTTTAAATAAGCGGTTCTTGAATCAAAGTGGCAAAATTAAATTGGTGCTGATGGCCATCATTTAAAGTAGTGAGACCCGTAACAAAATGGACATGCTTGCCATTACCAACCGAAATCGCCGGCCCCGTCCGAATCTTTTTGAGATTATGAAAATGGTTTAAGAAATCCGTTTTAGTGAGATCAATTTCATGAACATGGCTTTTTCCTACCCGAATCGCTTGCCCCGTAACGCCTGCGAACCGATGGTTATGTCGATCTGCTCCTTCTTCCGCCAGTTTGGTACTACCCTCAAATTCATGGACATGCCTCTGCGTCAATTTAGCAGATCTTACTTTCTTTAGTATAGGATTTTTTTTCTGCATTCGTACCTGCCTCCTTATAGTAGTAAACAATAACATCCTATTGAGGCAAGGGCATGTATGTGTTAGGCAACCGTTAAAATCCAAAAGATTTTTTACAACATCAATTCATTTCATTTTGTACCCCTAATTGGGTATTAAAATCGAAGTTTGCTTTGATTTTGTAGGCATTTTATGGGCGCCGCCTTTTGAAGGGTTCTTAAAACTCCACATGCACAAACAAAAAAAACCTCGACGCCAACGGCGCCAAGGGCTGCTTCATCCTAGTAAAGAGTCATGTATTGATCTCTTTCCCATTCGTGTACTTGTGTGCGGTTTACAGTTTGGCCTTTTTAGATCCATCTGAACGCTGCTGAATGCCTTGAACAAAAGGGAACTAAGAGAGGTAACTTTCTAAATATACTGCCTTACTTCTATTATATGTGGGCATTTTGTGGGCGTTTATGTGGGCACTACTTTTGAGTCATATTAAAGCTATAAAAATTGAGCCGTCCAGGATTACTCCTGTGGCGGCTCTTTTACATACTCAATCAATTCAGAAATGTCTTTCAATCCTAAAGCAATCATAATCTTGTTGAGATTTTCCGGGGACCAAGCTTTCGATTTATTATCAGCCATATCTGAGATAGTAGGGTACCGTATTCCTGTCGTTTTAGATAGTTGGTTTGCATTTAGCCTTTTTTCATAAAGTAGCTTGTCCAGTTTGAGTCTTAACATATGCTCACCTCACCTAAAATATACTCGATTTACGTATAAAATTCAACGAACACCGAATATTTTTATACGTTTATCGTTAATTAATATACGTTTTTCGTATATAATTAAGATAAGAAAGGAGGCGAACACATTGGATAAAACGAGAAAAGAAAGGCGTAAAGAGTATCAGGTTGAAACAATCAAGACAGTGACTGCAATCATCGTCCAGATTAACTCGATACTCACCCTCATCGTCCTGCTCACCAAGTAGGAAAACCCGAAACCTTGGCCCCGAAAGGGGCTAAGGCGTAGGGGGATGAAATACAAGGGGCGCCTTTCCCTCTCGATTATAACATAACGATAAGGAGCGATGAAACGTGACCGTTAAACAAAAAATCACCTCGGTTATGACCTATGCCGCCCTAACTATAAGTATTGCAAACATCATTATACTGCTGGTGAAGTGGTAATGTTGCCCGTACACGTAAGGCTTGCAGAGTTTTACCACCTGCATAAGCCGGCAAACTCACAATCGAGCACTGTCCGGAGCTGCTGCAATGTCTGTCCGTCAATGAACGGTATTGCTGGGATACTCTGAAGCTACGGCAGCTCACAAACACGGCAGCAGTCATACAGGACACAGAATGGCTGAGTGAACTCCAGATCCGTGAAAAAGCCCTTCGGCTAACTGGGAGGGCACCAAAACTATGATGCTGCAGAAGCTAAAGCCCGGGCTAGTTGTTCGGATCATCGAAGGACATGAGAGTGGTTTTGGCGGTCGGCAGGGGAAGATTATCGCTGTAGGAACTTTTCAGGGAGGACCTAAACATATAGGTGCGCTGGTGGATATTAACGAACCACTATTAATTAACATTGAATCAGAAGGATTAGAAGAAGCATATGATGACCCATTGCCACGAGGATGGGAGGAGTTTGAAGTATAACAAAAAACGCCTTGTTGGCCTTAATGGTCTGCAGGTCGTTTTCAACCGGAGATTCTATTATGGATGCGTCTTGGTTCCTTTTTTTCCGTTTGTAGGATTAGTATTACCCTTGGTGCTCCAGTTGTTGTTAAAACTATGATCTGGATCTGACCGGTAATGCGGAGCCACATAAGTCCCATTTTTCTTAGTATACCCGTGAACATAAACCCTTGCAGATGCTGAACTCATGAAACTTAGGGACATAACTGCAATTAATAAGATGACAGTTAATCTTTTAAAATATTTCAATTTATATACCTCCTAGTAATATTCACCTAAAAGGATATATCTAAAGACCTATGAAAAAATATGACGTTTTACACATTATGTAAGTATCTCTTGTACCAATCCAGCATACAGTATAAGTCCATCAGTATAATTTCTGAAGAGTTTTACTTATTTAAAGTTATCTTTTAATAAGTCTCCAAGATCCGCTGTATAGTTGGTCAACCGCAGACTAATCTCTGTACGCATAACATCCCGGGTCATTCCAAACCGCTCCTGGTATCCACGGCATAAGATTTTATGATACACCAAGAATTCCTTTTGCTCATCCGTAAGCACCTTCATATTCCGCTGCTTCAGCTCCCGCTGCAACTGATAGGTATCTTGTATGATGCGGCGCTGAATAGCTTGATCGGCCATCAGATAAGCCCGTTTAAGGATGTTGTTGGATTGTTCGATCTCTTTCAGGCTCTTGCCAACCATTGTATCTATGTAAGGAAGCAAAATGAGGTCGCGTACCATCGTCCGCTCGTCAATCGTGATCAATTTATCTACAGATTCGCGTTGCTGCCCCTCGAACTGTTCGACATGTTCAGTCATGATCATTTTGCTTTTCCACCGCTCGTTCCCCTCCAGTTTGGTCACTGTGACCCCTCCTTAATGATACAACCAGTAATCAATGTTATTCCCCTCTCTGCCGTTCTGTACGCCTCGTTCCTGGGAGGTGTCGTATGGAACGTTACGTTCCCAGCCCTCAAGGATGGATGCTGTCTGGATAGGCATGGATACGCTCCATTGTATGTAATTTTCGGCGGCCAGGACTTTAAACGCCTTTGTGATCTCCACTGGCCGCCGTCCGCTCAATCGTCCCAGCTCCTTGATGTTTGGCATCCTTTTGAAGTGATATCTGAACTGAGATAAGATCCGCAGCAGCTTACGTGGGGTATCATCAAGCATGCCGCTTCTCTACTACCAGCCTCCAGGAAAGTATGCTGGCAGTTAAGAATACGCGCGGCGCTCCGGTGGTCAGGCAGGTAGCCCGAATACGGCCGTCACAGATGCCGTTAACTTCGATTTTCCGCTGCGTAATCTTACCCGCTTTATCCTGGTATATAATTTCGATGGTTTGGCCGATACCCATTTTCATGTGATCGCCTCCAAAAAATAAGAACGTTTGTTTGTATTATAACCAAACATATGTTCCTTATACAATGAGAAAGATATTCTTTGATTGGGATAAAAAAGAAAACAATTGACTTCGCTCACTTTATTGCAGATATAGACATAAATGTTTAGACAACCCTTGTTAAGTTTTGTAAAGTGGGTATTTATAATACATACTAAGGAGTGCAACTAAACAAATGAAAAGAATGAAGATTGTTCTTATGTTTCTACTTATTTTCACTGTAATTCCTTTAAACGGTGCCTTCGCTCAAACTGGTGGTATTTTTAATGGTTATGCTGTAAATAATGGAGATTGGGATCTTCGTACTCAAACTTATACTTACCGCGGTACCATTAGCTCTATTACAGATAATAACGTAAATACTGGCAAGGGCTTATCAAATGGAGGTACCGATAATTCAATTCAATTTGACTTAGGATCTCGGGGGACAGCGAATATAAGCTCATATTTCTTTAAATCTTATTATGCTTCTGAAAAGGTTGAAATCAATTTTTTGGATAGTCAAAATAAAATTATAGCAACACGCTCTGATATTGTTACAACTGGTGTTTTGACAAGTTTAGGGACTACATATTCCGGGGTAAAATCCATTGTTGTAGTTAACAAATCAACAACGGGTGCACTTAGTCTTTATGAAGTTGACTTTTGGGGTTCAGTAATCCCCCCTACCCCTGAACCAACAGAAACACCTACAGCAACACCGACAACAGCACCGTCTCCTACACCTACGGCTACACCAACACCAACGGTTACACCAACTGCTACACCATCTCCAACTCCTACAGCCACTACAACTCCGAAACCAACAACTACACCAGAACAACCGACTGGTGATAGAGCTATTCTCACGATTACTCTTATTAATGGAGTTGAAAAGGAATATGACCTACCCATTGCTGAAGTTAATGCCTTTTTAACCTGGTACGATAACCGTGATGCAGGAAGAGGACCTGGTATGTATGCGATTGACAAGCACACAAACAATAAAGGCCCCTTTAAAAAACGTAAAAATTATGTTGTCTTTGATAAGATCCTTACCTATGAAGTAAGTGAATACACAGCAGCAGAATAAACAAATCGAGTAGGAGGGGGCGGTAAGCCCCCGTCCTCTCACCTATGAAAAACTGCAAGTCCCAATTTGCGAATAAAGGAACTAAGTCCAACTAAACCTAAAAATGCCAACACTAAGCTAAACCAGGCTACTTTGTTTTTTTAGCCTGGTTTAGCTTATAGCTTTGGGTTCATCTTCTATCCGACTCCTCCAAGCCATTCCTCACTCGTTACTATCGGTTCTTCTGACATCATTTCAAGCGCTTCAACAACTTCGCTCAGCTCGGGCATAGCGTATTCATTCGCGTTTTTTTCCATACGCTTGAGCTTGCGTTCAAGCAGGTCTCGCCGCAGATCCCTGTATTCTTCTTTACGACTTAACACCGCCCAAATGACGTGGAGAAGTTTACGAGCAGTCGCAACAATCGCAACCTTATGCCCCTTTTTTTCCTTCAGCGCTAGATAAAACAAACGCAATTTTCCAGGGCTTTGTACCGCTCGTTGGGCACACTGGACCAGAATCCAACGCAGTGTACTCCGGCCTTCCTTGGTAATGTTACCGGTATAGTACGTTTTCCCCGATTGATGGACCGAAGGGACCAACCCACTGTATGAAGCCAATTTTTTGGGAGAGGAGAAACGTGAAATATCTCCGACCTCAGCGAGGATGGTCAAGGCGCTTAGTACAGATATCCCAGGTATACCCATAAGCAAG